>JAKLHB010000322.1 GCA_022710345.1 Planctomycetota bacterium | reverse complement strand
CAGAAGGTTTGCCCCAACCTGTTTCGCCTCCGTGGTCCCTATGTTGCACTAAGAATACGCCATCACGCCAGTACGCCAATGTATTGGCCTTTGCGGTTGCATCAGAGACAATGTTTGGATACCATTCAGCAGGCATTTTGCACTTTACCACAGGTTCTTCAGCATCACGAATTTTAGCACGATAGGTGCCTGGTTTGGTAGGATCATTCTCATCTACAGATTTGCGGAAGAAATATTCTGCATGGCCTAATCCACTGGAACCTGCGCCAATTGTTTTGGATGGGAATTCGTATTTGGTTTTCAAGCTATTCCAAATCGTGAACGCTGTTTCGCAGAATAGGCGTTCTGCTGTATTAGTAGCAGCAGATTGATATTGGAATTCACCGCAAAGCAGGAACCGTTTGAGCCAATCGCCACGCACTGGCTTTGATTGGTAATCTATGATTTTGCCGATGAGAATTTGGGCTTCTGGGACTGTGTTAGCTGGAACGCGGCCGATATAGATATCAGGATAGTAATCTGTGCCTTCTAGGCAAGCATAATACAAATCGCTAGGCACAGTTCCATCTGGTAGGCCAAGCTGTTGGCAACGTTCTGTGCCTAATGGATGGCGGCCGGCTGTGAGTGGTAATGCAATTTGTGGATGATCTGCCAAAATCAGGACATATTTCAGGCCTGGATAATATTTGCGAATGAGCTCTTTCATGGTGCCGACAGATGGGTTGTTGGCCACGATCTCTACTTTTGTCACTAATCCTTTTTGGCTTTTCCAAGCCGCGAATTCGTCTGCAATTTGGCTTAATGCAGAAACAGTGATGATCAAATAATCTACGGAACCGTCTTCACGGGTTACTTTGCCAGGCGCATAGTTGAGCACCAAAGCAGATGCAATGGGGTCCATCGCGGTGTCTGTCTCGGCAATGCTGCGAATGCCGCCGATAAAATCTACGTTGATGGTGCATTCTTTATAAATGAATAATTCACCAGTTTGCGGGATGTATTGGATAGGATTGATCCTAAGCAAAACAAGATTGCGGCCGCGCATGATGCCTTGGTATGCGACTTCAGCTACATTGCCTGGAAACATGGTTCGGGATTGATAAAATTCTCGGTCAATGATCAAATCCCGTCGTAAAATTTTCTCGGCTCCCACTGTGTCAATTTCTGGTTCTTGGGCAGGAACCACTGGTTTTTGTACCATAACTTTTTCAACAACAACGGGAGTTACGCGGATAAGAGGGGTTGAATCAAGGGGAATTTCTACGAATGTTTGTTGACTTGGCAAATTTGCACGGCCAACTGCGTATAATCCACAGCCACCATCAAATTCAACCACAGTATATTCCCCAGCAGTTTGGATTTGCACATTCTGTAATGTCCACTTTAATTCAACACCACCACGATTTTGTTGTACTAAAGCGATGTTGCCTGCATGGAGTAAAGCGATTGTAGCAAAAACTACGAGCAATAGCATAGTTCGTTGTAACATATTACATCTCCTCAAGAAAAGTAAGGAATGCTGAGTCAAGCATCCTTGCATTCTTGTCAACCAAATGCACTATCTATAGTGTAGCCAAATTTGCAAAAAATTCCAGGAAATTTTTTAAAAAGCCTTGACAAATCAAAGTGATCAACTCGTCAAATAAGCTTATGGGAATAACGTTATATCTTAAAATACCTTAGCCTTATGCTATAAAATCTACTATATATCTTAAAAATCTTGTTTTTTGGCAATAAAAAGTTGACTATAATACTCAAATTAGTTAGAATTATCCGAAACAATACAAGCATGTAGCAAGTCAGTCAATGTTTTTATGTAGTCGCCCTACCACGCTATGAGGTAGAAAGTTATGTTGGAAGAATTGTTCCATCGAGAGATAGGTGGATTCCAGTTGAATGAACTTCATGCTGAACAAAGCAATATGGCCACTTTTTTTGCCATTCATTCAAAAAGCAATCGCGAAGCAGCCGTGAAGTTTATTCCATCTGCTATTTTAACAGATCGTTTCTCTATCCTCGACATCTATCAAATGCTTAACCGGGTTTATGCAGAAAAGATGCCGCAACTCTTACCAATCTTTGGATATGGGGAGCATGAACAATTTATTTGGTTTGCTAGAGAATGGTTAGATGGGGTCAATCTATTTCGTTTATGCCAGAGTAACCATACATTTGCCTTTCCTTTTGTGGTTCATACGTTAGAGTCTTGTGCCCATATTCTAGCTTTACTAGAATCCAAGGGATTTCATCATGGCAATCTGAAACCTTCGAATATTTGGCTTACCAATGATAAAAAGGTTCGGCTTTCAGATGTGATGTTGGGCTTGGATATTTTTGATCTTCAAAAAGCCTGTGAATATATTATGCCTTATTATATTGCACCAGAGCAAATTCTTGCGCCATCGCAAAGTGACATTCGTGCAGATTTGTATGCTCTAGGCATTATTTATTATGAAATGCTCACAGGTGAGCCGCCTTATCAAGGAACCTTGTCAGAAATTTTAGAACAGCATTTAGAAGCAGAAATCCCTAGATTGCCAATGTCATATAACAAACTGCCTTCTATTGCTCAAAATTGGTTGCAACGTCTTTTGGCTAAATCGCCAGAGGATCGTTTTCAGACATCTGCTGAATTTGCAGAAGAAATTCATACTTTTCTTGAAAGTACAAAACTTCCTGCTCATGACAGTCCTTTAGAATCACTCAAAAAACCCAAAGCAATCGCTAGTCGGGGGCTCTCGCAACATCAGCTCAAAGAGCTGTTGGATAATATTAGCAAAACCACGAAAAAGCGTTTCAAAATGAAACGAGAAGGTTATACACAGCTTCGTCTGCCTAAACCACCTTCTACCGCCACTGCCTCTTCTACTGATGGGCAAGTGGTGTTGGATCCCAATAAAAGATTGCCTTTTGCACCTGCTGAATTTGAAAAACCAAGCTTACCTCCACCTAATTTGCCTTTACCAAGTTTACAAGCTGGTAATGCACAAGGTAGCAGCTTGCAAGCTGGTAATGTGCAAGCTAGCAATCCACCATCGCAAATTTCTAGTGATGCAACAAGCTTGCTTTCTGCTGTATTGCGTTCAGGAGTAGAATCTCCACCGAGTGGAACTGCCTGGCCTAAACAGCCTGCTCAACCTGCTGGAGAAGCAAATCATAGTAAGACGGCTACATTGGAACATATAACACCTGCTCTTTTTACCACACAAAAATTAACAATCAAGCAAAAAGCAAAAGATACTGGGACCAGAAGTATCCAGGTAATTGGAATTAAGAAAAAAACAAATAATCCAACTCCAATTTCAGGTTTTACTGCGGCCTTTTTATTATTTTTTGCCTTAGGGCTTGGATTATTGCTATTATATCGTTTTTATATTTCTCCAGCACCTATAGTAGATACACCAACTCCAATACCGACACCTATTCCAACTCCGATCGAGCCTATACCAACGAAAATTCCAATACCTCCGAAACCTCCAGAAAATCCAATGCCGCCTGAGGTTCCAACAGAGCCTGTAACACCAACGCCAACGCTAACACCAACGCCAACAATTCCTCCTCACCGTTTAGGATGGTTTGCCGAAGAAATGCCGATTGGTATGACTAAGGCAGAAAACCCAGGAGAATATTTCTGGGAAAAAGACCAAACCGTGATGGTCTATGTCCCAGCAGGTAAATTTTGCAAAGGAGAAAAAGGAAAGCAGATTATGTTGGGTTCTTTTTACATAGATCGCTATGAATTGACCAATCAGCATTATCTCAAATTTGTGCAAGAGACCAATGCTTTGATGCCTGCGTATTTTCAGCAAAAAGAGTTTCAACATAGTCAACAACCAGTAGTTGGCATCAATTGGTATGACGCTGTTCGATATGCATCTTGGGCAGGCAAACGTCTTCCAACTGAAGCAGAATGGGAAAAGGCTTGCAAAGGTGGGCTCCAAATTCCAAACTGGAAATCTGAAGATGGAGCCATTGAATTAATCGAAAATCCAATGCCCAAGAGGCCATTTCCTTGGGGAACTCAAAGCCCCTTACAAATGGGAAACATGGTTGCAAATTTTCAAGGCACTGAAGATGGCTATCTCAATTTAGCTCCAATAGGCTCTTTGTTAGGTATATCTCCTTATCAATGCCATGATATGCTTGGCAATGCATTTGAATGGTGTAGTGATGAGCATATCTCAAGCACGAAACGCCTGCGAATTTACAAAGGTGGATCATGGAAAACACCTAGCAAAGAAATTTCTGCCCATCGCCGATGGGTGATAGAACCAAATATTAAAAATGATGAAATCGGAGTGCGCTTTGTTAAATGATACACAGCATTAAAATATGGAAAATATTATCATCATAGGCTCATCTGGCCATGCTAGAGTGATTATTGATATTGTGGAAAAGCAAGGGCAATACAACATCATAGGAATGGTGGATTCATTTTGCCCAATATCCCAAGAGATATTTGGTTATAAAATTCTTGGAACAGAGCAAGCTTTGCCACAGATCATGGAAGAAAAAAAAGTGAGCGGCGGCATTATTGCGATCGGCGATAATTTTGTACGAAGCAAAATGTATGCTAAAATCCACGAAATTGTACCCCAATTTGCTTTTGTAACTGCAATGCATCCAAAAGCAAACATTGCGCGTGGAGTGATGATCCAAGGAGGCACAGTGGTGATGGCAGGTGTCACGATCAATCCTTGCTGTAGGATTGGAAAATGTTGTATTTTAAATACAAATGCTTCGCTGGATCATGATTCTATGATGGCTGATTTTTCTAGTCTTGCACCAAATGCTGCCACAGGCGGCAATGTAACGATTGGAGCATTTTCTGCCATTGGAATTGGAGCAACTTTAATTCATGGTATTCAAATTGGAGAACACTCTATCATAGGCGCAGGTGCCACTGTGTTAAAAAATATTGAATCTTTTTCAGTGGCATACGGGGTACCAGCTAAAGTCGTCCGCACTCGACAGGCTGGCGAAAAATATTTATAACTCATTTTAATACAATGAATAAAAAAAATAAAATTTTTATTTGATTCTTTATCAGCAAAATGTTATATTTTTATTATATCACCTTCTATGTTTTTTGACAGAAAGGACGAATAATGAACATTCGATCTTGTTTGATTGTATGCTTGCTTTTGGTCATCGTTTCTTGTGGAATGGCGCAAAAAGGCGATGTGATTCGCCGTGCTTTTTTTGATATCGGATCTGGTTCTACAAAATTAGTTTTAGCCGATGTCAATGCAAAAGCTAATGTTGTGACAATTTTGCATGAAGAATCCGATGCTGTTGCCTATAAATTAGACCTGGATAAAAGTAGAGATAATCGCTTTAGCCAGGAAATCCAAAATCAAGGGCTAATGGTTTTAGCCAGAATGAAATCAGCGGCTTTGCAAAAAGGTGCTGTGCAGTTTGCCGGTGTTGCCACTGCTGCATTCCGCAGCGCAACCAATGGGGCAGAATTTGCCGAATTCATTGGCAAGACATTGG
>JAKLHB010000321.1 GCA_022710345.1 Planctomycetota bacterium | reverse complement strand
CTGAAGGTCCATACATTGGTCGGCCCTTGTGGGCCGGGTTTCCACGTGCTTGTTTCAGGTCCCCAACATTGAATACCAAAATATAAGATATTCTGTCCTAGCAAAGAACAGTTCATTTCCACTTTGTTAATATCTTGGAGAGATTCATTTTGAAAAAATGATCCTGCTCCACCAGGTGGAGCCCGGATTCCTCGATACAAGGTCTTGGCATTAGATATTGGGCCAATGAGATAAACTACCTCAGCAAGTCCATTCGTAGCTCTATACTTAAGCTGCTTCTTTGAAATGCCGCCTAAATAATACTCAGTATATCCAGCCTCTGTTGTACCTGCGCCTGCTTCTCTCAGTACGGCATGCTCGGATTCCTCTAATGTTCGTATCCAACGAATCCTTTGCCTGCCTAAGGTATCAAAATCTAAGTAAAACTGAGGACCTGTGCTATATACAGATTGAATATCTTTTTCAATGCTCTGAACCATGATATGAGCTGTTTCATGGACAAGACGTTGGCTTTCTGCATAGCGCCAAGTTTCCGTGACTCCACGAACGATCCTTACCAATAGAAGCCCAAGGATCGCCATCAAGGTCATTGCAATCAATAACTCGATTAAAGTAAATCCTTGCAATTTATTATTTCGCTTCATATTGGTGGCAACATTATGGAGTTCAAATTGTTGCATGCCTTGCATGCTAGCTTCCTCCGTAGGATGGATTGTGCTCTACAAATTTGCATAACAATTGAATATTTGTTCTTGCCTGGGTTTCATAATGGCTGCGGAAATACACAGAGCGATAGATATTTTTTTTCTCTAACAGCTTCTGAAGAAAGGCGAGACGGCCTTTGCGATACTCTGCTGGGGTTGCAATTGCTGAATATTCTTGGTATATTTGATGTTCGTATTCTAGCAAACGGTCTTCCGAAGCAGCAAAAATGGCCATATCCATATCTAAAAATAACTTGGCATCACAGTCAATATCCCATAATTCTTGGTCATGATGAGCGGTCAATAAAATAAGATCAGATACCAATTCAAGCTGAATATTTGCTTTGGATAAATACTGCTTCAAGTACTCAATGGCCATCGAAGCGCTGATTTCTTCATTATTGGAAACTTTAGGATCATACCGAATATCATGGAACATGATTGCAAGATAAACTTCTATTGGATGCTGTAGCATAGATTTGATCTGTATATATTTAAGCAATAATTCTTTAATATGAATTAAATTATGATAAGATCTTCCTGGTGTGCTATATTCAGTGATGATCATTTCAAAGAAATTGGTATCTTCTTGGAATGCTAATTCTGCTGGGATAAAAATATATCTGTCGCGGCGTACTTCTTGTCGAAAATAATATTCGCCTGCTAGATTTTGATAAATCTTGGCAATATGGCTATCTGTTAAAGGAATATCGCCGGGATATTCTAAAAAAAGCCGATCATATTGATCTTCTTGAATGGCAGCAATGCTATCCTTGACTTGTCGAAAAGAAATTTGTGAATCAATGCGTTTTTGGGCTTGTTCTTGAGAATGATGCCGTGCTTCTTGCATGCGCTGTTTTTGCATAGCAGGGTCTAAGTAAATGAAGATGATATTTTCATCCATGAGTTCTGTCAAATGACGATCAAACAAAATCGTGCTTTCAATGAGCACAATCCCAGGGTCCAAAGAATTGATTTTTTGCCCAAGCAAGTATAGCAGTGGCTCTAGCATAATATTTGTAAGCCTGTCTAGCCTACTTTGATCTGAAAATACAATGTGCCCCAATTCTCTCCGATTGATGGTTCCATCGTCATTGAGCACTTGTGGGCCAAATTCATCTGCTATTTGTTTTCTTATTTTTCGATATAATGGCAGAATATCGGATTTAGAATTAAGCACATTATAACCCATCTGGTCCATATTGATATAGTGGATCGCAACTTTTTCATTCTGGGCGTATGCTTGAAGTCTAAGGCAGAAAGTAGATTTCCCAGATGTAATTCCGCCTGTTACTCCAATCAACAACTTTTTGGATGTTTTGAGCTTGATAATTTCACGCACAAAAGCATTCGCATAGCGATCTAATGAAATTCCAAGGTTAGTGAGCATTTTCAAATTGCTTGAACTCACAAGGCTTAGGTCAAAATTGACTTGTGGAATGAGCAGAGTCATGGGCGAGCCATAGAATTGGCTGTTGAGAGAAGCTAGATTGGTTTCGTACCTATAATCTGCTTCATCACGGATGCCTTTAATAATATAGGGAATGTTACGTTCGTATAAATAGTCAGCAAGCACCCCTTCTACAATGGTAACCTGAATACGATCGAGGAATTTATTGGGAATACTTTTTTGGATGATAAACTTGCGTTCTTCGAGAGTGAACATGCCTGCCTTTTGTGGGTTTGTGGCAATGATAATCTCTACATTAGCATCCAGATCTCGTTCTAAAAAGGATAAAAGTACAGATAAATGACCTTTGGTCCATGGATCAAAAGAGCCAGAGTAAGCAAATTTGAATTTTTTTTCCATAACATTTCTCATCAGATGAAAGTGGGTGAATAAAATAATATAGCAATTTTTACCGCATAAGCAAGCAAATTTTAAGAATTTGTTGACTGCGTTGCTAGATCAATGAAAAGAAATCTATTGCCTGGATGCTAAAGCAATCAAATCGTTCTCCAAAATAGCCTGAATTTGGTCAGGATTGAATTCATTTTGCGCTGCAGAACGCGATTGCAAGGCTGCTGATGTCCAAGTTTCGGGGTGCACAATTTTCTGGATCAAGCAAGTTAAATTCGTGTTTTCAAAATCTGGGCCATACGTTTGCCATTGATGTGCAAGGCACCACTGGCTTATGGCTGTCTGAGGATGAGCGATCACCAACATAGGCAGGCCTGTATGCACAAATTCTACAAATTTGCTTGGAAAGTTGAAGCGCCAATGTGCGGTTTGAGGAATTTGCGGGTCAAATACATTGAGTACTAAAAATGCACTTGCTGCTTGTTGGATAAAGGCAATGGCTTCATCATTTTTTATAAATGGTACGTACTGTTGAATATTATGATACTCTGATTTCAAATTTTCAAGAGCCTGGCTTTGGGGTAATATCAGCAGCAATGTTCCCTGAAAAGCATGCAATGCCTGAGCAACTTTGGCTAAAAATGGGACATCATGGTCGTGATATGACCCTGCAAACGCAATCACAGGATGAGCGAAGGATGATTTCCAGCTTGCGTATGGATATTTCCAGCCGTAAGGTATTGGTGGCAAAACCCTTGTTTTTGTCGGCAATAATTTATAATAATTGGCCAGTTCATGGCTTACAGGCCAAAACCATTGCGCATCAGACAAAATCTGGCTTGCCCCATAAGCACGCATATACATTGCCTCGATACCACAAGAAACCCACGTATCCCATGGATCATGAATGACTAAACCTAAAGGAATTTGACAAAGTTTGGCAATTTGCCATGCAAAAACAGAATTTTTACCAAATTGATTCAACACCACACTGGGTATATCATTCTGAAGTAGTTTCTGCACTGCCAATGCAAGTATTCTCTGCCTAAGCCCCCAAAAACGCCAAAAGGTACGACGCAATGGAGGCCACCACCATTGCGCTGGCGGCAATGGCAAAATTTTCCATTGTTTAGGGAGTTCGTTTGAGTCCCTACAATCTGTGGCAATAATTGTGATTTTCCAGTCTAGGAACTTTTGCAAATGGCGATACAAAATCACAGATGAACCAGTTCCAGGGCGAGGTAAATTGCTGCTAATATAACAGATATGACAGCGCATAGAATTCCTTTTGCTTAGGAATTTGGGTAAAATTCTTTGCAACACAAAAACTTATTGAATATTCCACGATTTCTCAAGCAATCCGAGAAATTCGGTTGACAGAATTGCAGTAAACTCGGTATAATAACAAAAGCGATCTGTGTGAAAAAAACTTACCCAAGTTGCAGAGAATCCCAAAATATGACCTTATTATCCACAAATTATGCAGCAATCGTAGATTAAAATCAAGCATCATGAAAAACTTGGGTAGAATTATTTTTTTACTAAATAGCAACTTAGGTCAAAAAGACATAACTTAGGATGCAACCATGCAATTCGATGAAGAAATTTTCTTTAGAACCATTGCCAATGAAGGGGATCTTCTTTCTCAGAAACAAGTAGAGGAATGTTTGGAAATCCAACGGCAAAGTCCCCATCCAACCAGCCTTTTCGGAATTATGATTGAAAAAGGCTATATCAATAACAAAAATATGGCGGCTATTTTAGCTAAGACACCACCCCATTTACAGCAGCCACCTGAAGAAGGCAAAAAAAACGAGAAAAAATTTGGGGAATTGTGTGTGGAAAAAGGCTTTGCCAGTGCTTCTCAAATTGCTGAATGTTTAGCAATCCAAAATCGTTTGGAACGCGAAGGCAAGCACATTCGCATTGGGCAGATTTTAATTGAAAAAAAATATGTTGCAGTACGGCAAGCTCAATCGATCCTCGAGTTGCAAGGAAAAAAAATTCTACGCTGCCCAAATTGCGAAACCAAATATAATATACGCCATTATAAACCCGAAAAGAAATACCAATGTCCCAAATGTGGCAATGATTTAATTACATCTCAACAGCCTATATCAAGCATGAGCGTAGACCGCAGTTTTGCTACCCGTGATTCTGTAGATGTGGATGACGAAGCATTATCTCTTTTGCATAAGAAAGTCGGGGATTACGAAATTGTGGAATTGCTTGGCGAAGGTGGTATGGCAGATGTATATAAAGTGACAAGCCCTTATCGTAAGCGTCCGCGTGCCCTTAAAGTTATGAAATCTCAAGCAGGGCTTCAGCGCTTTAATCGAGAATTTGAAAGTGCGCATGCTTTGCGGCATCCCAATATTGTGCGGGTCTATGAAACTGGCAAAATTGAAACACGCCCTTATTTTTTCATGGAATATTTGGATGGTGGAACATTGTCTAAGTACATTGAAAAAATGGGAATTATTTCTGTCAAAGAAACCATCCATATTTTAAGCCAAGTTACTATGGGGCTAAAATATGCCCACGAAAATAATATCATTCATAGAGATATCAAAACCAGCAATATCATGCTTTCTAAAGGCACTGGTAAAGAATATACGGCCAAAATCACAGATTTTGGGATTGCCCGATCACCCTCCAATAGCCAAATTACAGTAACAGGCCAACTTGTCGGCACTTTCAAATACATGGCACCTGAGCATATCAAAGGCGAGAACATAGATGGAAAAGCAGATATTTTTAGTCTTGGCATTGTGGCTTATGAAATGCTCACTGGTCGAGAACCATTCAATGTAGATGCGCCTGTAGGCTATCTTTTTGTCAATATCAAAGAAACCTCTCCAATGGTAAATCAAATCAACCCTGACATTCCTAAACCATTGGCCATGGTCGTAGCTAAAATGATGGCCAAAAATCCCAAAGATCGGTATGATGCAGCGGCTCTACTACGCGATCTCGAGCGATTGTATAAGCATTT
>JAKLHB010000320.1:3760-5513 GCA_022710345.1 Planctomycetota bacterium | reverse complement strand
CTGTCCATCAACCTGAATTCATGATCACTGTTCTTGCCGAAAATACTGTGCTGCAGCGTGGGCTGGTTGGAGAGCATGGAATTTCATTTTGGATCAACTCTGCCCAAGGCGCAATTTTATTTGATACTGGGCAAGGCCTTGCTTTACCGTGCAATGCTCAAGCATTGCAGATTCCTTTAGAAAAAGCCAAAGCCATTGTTTTAAGCCATGGACATTATGACCATACGGGTGGATTAGGCTACGTGCTAGAGAGAAATGCGGAAGCGCGGATTTTTTTGCACCCAGATGCTTTAAAGACCTGCTACCATAAACCGAACGATACTATCACCAGAGAAGTAGGCATGCCCAAAGAGATCAAAGAGAAGTTGCAATCTATAGCAGCAAGGATAACATGGACTAAGCTTCCTACCGCTATCATGGATGGTGTTTATACAACAGGTACTATACCGAGAAAAACAATTTATGAAGATGTAGGCGGAGCTTTTTTCTTAGATGCTGAGGCTCAACAACCCGATAGCATTCCAGATGACCAGGCCCTTTGGATAGAAACCAGCAGAGGGCTTGTGGTTTTATTAGGATGCGCACATTCGGGTGTGGTCAATACGTTACGTTACATTGAGGAAGCTACGGGGCAAAAGAATTTTTATGCAATATTAGGCGGCATGCATCTTCTCAATGCATCGCTAGAGCGCTTGGCTGCCACTGTCGAAGCATTTTCTAAGTATCAGTTCCAGATATTAGGTCCAGCTCATTGCACAGGCTTTGGACCCATTGCTTTTTTACAAAAACACTGCCCGCAAAGTTTCCAAATCTGCACAACAGGAAGTAAATTTGCATTCTAAGTTTATTTATAACAATGCGTTGTATACTATGATGATAAAAATTATGCATCGGTGATCATTCGATGGAAAAGAATGTTCCCAAATTGATGTGTACCTTATAAAAATTAAATTTTATGCTAACTCTCTTATTCCCAATAAGTTAAGCAGACAGATTTGAACTGTCTGCTTTTTTTATTTTCAAAATTTTGACATCCAAAAAGAACAATAGCCACCACTTTTAAAATTAGAAATAAAACTACGTATTTTGGCTAATCTTTTTACATACAATTATGTAAATTAAGTTTAGCTATTAAATAGACACTTACTAAAATGTATATTGATAAAATTATAATACAAATTATTCGGCATCAATTTAAGGATAAATGGTTTGCTATAAAAATTGTTTTTGATTATCATAATATATTGCTATAAAATAAGTTATTAAAATAATGCGGCGTACAACATAATCTTTTATTTCTCATTATTCTATAAAGAATATATATAAGTTATTGTTTTTGACATAAAATAGTGTAATTAAAAAAGACAGTTTTAATATCATATTATATAAATAATATAACATCAATTTATTAGACAGCCAATTTAAAAATTGTAAGAAAAAAATAATTATATATAGCCAACATATTTTTGTATTTCATACATAGATATATTTTTGATACATTGTTGACAGGTAAGATACTCAATTTTTTGCCTGGGTTCATAAAAACCCCTGGAAAAACCCAAAATTTGGCATTTTTTCTGCCAATTTGGCAAAAATATTGCCAAAGCCACAAAAACAAAGTATTCCCAATGGTGGATTTTCGGAAATTCTCTTTGATAGAATGCTACGTTTTCCTGTGTCCCTTCAGGACACGATAAGAGCCGACATAACCTGGGGTTAGAAACCCCAGGCTTTATTCCCAAACCGCTTCGCG
>JAKLHB010000320.1:0-3751 GCA_022710345.1 Planctomycetota bacterium | reverse complement strand
TGGGGTTAGAAACCCCAGGCTTTATTCCCAAACCGCTTCGCGGCAAAAAACTTTGCTGCTCTACAATGCCAAAACACCCACTAAAGTTGAAAACTTCCGCCAATTCCAGAAGATACCAACATAGATCAATCAATCCCAGGAGATACGACATAGATCAATCAATCCCAGGAGATACGACATAGATCAATCAATTCCAGGAGATACCGACATAGATCAATCAATTCCAGGAGATACCGACATAGATCAATCAATTCCAGGAGATACCGACATAGATCAATCTTTGAAAAATAGTAGAAACCCCAGGCTTTATTCCCAAACCGCTTCGCGGCAAAAAACTTTGCTGCAGTGCAATCTTATACGAGAGTTCTACAATGCCAAAACACCCACTAAAGTTGAAAACTTGCCAATTTTGTTCATCAAATGTATAACATGCTTATAAAGATAAGCACGCATTGAAAGGAAATACTTCCGCCAATTCCAGAAGATACCAACATAGATCAATCAATCCCAGGAGATACCGACATAGATCAATCTTTGAAAAATACTGTTTTTTCAAAAAATACTTGCCTAAATATCCTAGTTGTGTAATAATATGCTTGATTCGTTGGATCAGGCAGACTCTTTCCAGTTAGGATTGCTTATGACAATATGGTTTGAAGAATCCATCCCAGTGGATCAAGCAAAATTGACCCAAAGCTTGCGGTATACGATGTCTTCTGCAGATTGGGAATTAACTACCCATTTTGCTCAATTGCTCGAGGCATTTTGCCATGAAAAATTCCATGATATTTTGAGCCAGCTCTATGGGTATTATCGCCCATTCAATCCCAATAGCCATCTGAGTGAAATATTGACGGAGGTGGAAGAAACTGAATATGCCCAAAATTTGGTGGATCGCTTTCGCCGGTTTTTAGAGCAGGCTCAGTATCAACCCATTGCAGAATCTGATATCCAAGACATTCTCAAGCAGACCAAGATCGAAGGCATCAAGTTGATTTTGCCCACGGATCGGTACAGAGAATTTTTGCTCTATTACCGAGATCGTGAGATGATGCTCAAGACCTATCGAACATGGCGCACGTTATGGCTGAAGCAGCATGTGAAAGCTACCCCATACTATAAACGCCTGACATTGTTATTTCGGCCATTCCATAAAGTATTCAGCAAATCGAAGCATTTGGAAATGCAAGACATTCATTCCGTGCTGCGACCTCAACCCATTACCTTAAAATTATTTGAAAACATTCGACAAGATTTGCTACCTATTATTTTTCCAGGCATTTTGATTAAAACCCCGCTCAAGACCAAGCTGTATCTTTTTATCTTGTTTTGCGTCAGTATCTTAGTGCCTATTGTACTTAGTTTTTTAGACACACTGGCTTGGTATGGTCTTTTGTGCATTATGCCACTTTTGTGCCTGCTTTATGCAGTCATTCAGACATATTCCAAGAATCGCCAATATTACAGCACCCTATTGGATAACCTCTATAATCAAAATGTGAGCAACAATAGTGGAGTATTAACTTATTTATTAGACCGTATTTCTGAAGAATCCTATAAACAAAATCTCTTGGTTATGCATGCTCTTTGGAGACATAGCGAATGGTCGTTTGGACATATTGCATTGAATGATCTTGCTCATTATTTACAGCAATTGTTATTGGAATATTTTGGAGTTGATGTACGGCTTGCTTTAGAAAATGTAGTGCCTGAGCTGCTGCTAGGCTCTCGGCATCCTGTTGACTACCCAGGCACCATTCCTTTGCTAGAAATTGTCTCTCAGCCTCGATCATATCTAAAGCTTCCTGCTCCAGAAGGTGGAAATTATCTGGAATTGGAATCTTCTCAACTTCCTTTGCCAAGAGCTGGTATTGTAGAAATTGCCCCTGGTACAGAACAAGCAGAATCAGCACCATTCCATCGAGATGAATACTGGTTGACAATTGAAAAATCAGGCGGTTTGGAATTTTCTCATGCCCCAGGCGCAGCAGTCCGCTGGATCATGGAAAAGCCTATTTACACCACATTATCCGAAGATTGCATCCCAGGTAGCGATGCATTGATCATTGCTGAAAAAGATGTTATCTCTTTGCCTCTTCAAGGGATGGGCAAAATTTTATTTGAAGAAAAGATCATTGAGTTCCGATTCCATCGCATCAGAAATGACAATCGTCTTTGCTTAGATGCAGGATTGCGCTATCGTCACACTGCCACAGATTCTCCTGTGCTCGTGCGACCTGTGTTGCCTAGATTTATTCTGGGTACAGAGCTAAAGCCCAGTCATCCCCAAATTTCCATACCTTCTGACATTGTATTGCCTGAAGAAGGCCTTTTGCGATTAGAATCTGCGGGAATGAAAGAGATATTGCCTTATGTCCAAAAAAAGCATCCTGCTGGTGTGTATGCTGATATTCAAGAAACACCCCAATATTTGCATGCAACTGGCACTGTAGTTTCTCTTACGCCTGCAACGACTGCCTTAAGCAAGGCAGTTTATAAAGGCACATCCTTGCTTCCAGTACACCATACACGACATTTTGGCAAACGTGGCTACCTGATTCTAGAGCCCAATCAAGAATTAAAAGAAGAACGCATCGCATTCCGTGGAGAAGTTTGGGAATTGAAATTGGCAGAACCCTTGCAATTCAAGCACAAGCAAGGCGGGCTTATTTTGTTTCAAGATATATCCTGCAAAACCAATATTCTGCGAACTGCATCCAGAAAAGCGAACTCTATATGGATCCAAGGCATCTCAGAAAAGATTGTGGAAGGCTCTATCATCATTGACCCAGGCGAGCATTATCAAGAGACTGTTGGATTTACAATCGCAAATAAGTTTTTTGAACTTGTGACTCCAATCCAATTCCACCATCCAGCCGAATCCGAAATTTGGGAAGCCACCTTAGAAAGCCCTTTGAGGTACGAAGCATTCCAGGGTAGCCATTTGATCACTGTTGAAGATGCGACCTATTTCCCCTTGTCAGGCAGCCTAGAAATTCACTATAATGGAGACAGTGGAATCAAGGAAGTTTTTCCATTTGTGCGTACTCAATGCAGTAACACACTCATTCTGAAGACACAGATCAAGCAATTCCTGAAACAAAACACAACCATCATCATCACAGGCGTAGAAGTCCCAACAGACAGAGGTTATCACTACCACGAACGTGGCATTCATGCTAATTTTGCCTTTGTCCCAGACTTTCCATTGCAAGGGGATGTCATTTTAGAGCCAGGCAACCAGGCAGAAGAAAAGCTGCGTTTCATCCGACATCCCAATCGGTTATTTTTACTACGGTCTTTGAAATATTACCATGCAATGGGCACAGCAGTAGATTTTCAACATTACGCAGAATGCACATTAAGCGAACCATGGCATCCCAAGCAAGAACGCATTTTAGTCCATTTCCAACAATTGCTTCCTCAGCAAGGCAGCCTCATTCTTATGGCACCCCAAAGCAGCAGCAATACTGTGCTTTGGTATCGTAAGAAAAAAAATCGAGTTATCCTCAATGACCCATGCAAATACCACCATAGCCAAGGTATATCTGTCACGTTCCCAACCATTCGCAAAAATGTGGCGTTAACCCAAGGCATTGAAAAAGATACACAACAAATTTTTCTTCACAATGCCCAAGAATTGCCCAAAAAGGGCAAAATTGAAATCCAAGGCTGGTTTCAAACGATAGAAGTAGAATTCATTCGAGAAGGCGATGTGCTGTACTTAAAATATCCTATCCCGTATTCATTT
>JAKLHB010000032.1 GCA_022710345.1 Planctomycetota bacterium | reverse complement strand
TCTGTGATATCAATGAATAAAGCAGCCATTTTATTTGGCTCTGTTTGAAAAGCGACCACTTCAAAAGCACCAAAAATGATTCCATCTCGATAAGCAACATACTCCGTTCTCCATATTCCTCCATGTTTAGCAGTATCTCGATATCTGGATGGAACTTCAGTATGATTTAATGGAGGGAAGGCTTCTTCAATAGTTTTTCCAATAAACTGCGTATGCTTTATTTTTAATATCCGATCAGCCGCTGGATTGGCTCCAATAAAAATCAATTTGTCTTGCTCTTGCAGTTCATATAAATGCATGCCCATTGGGCCTTCATTGAGAACGTTATTGAATTGTGCTGCTCTTGTCTTGATTTCTCTAACCGCATGGCGTGCAAAAATACTGACCCACCATAAAGCAAACAACCCAATGAGCCCAATCAGGATATGCCCGACAATAATAGCAAAGCGGCTATTTTGGGCTGCTTCAAAATAAGGCAATAATGGAATTGCAACACTAATTCCTCCTCGAATATCTCCTTTTTTGTAACCTTGCAAAGCATGACATTTAAGGCAAGCTTCCTCGACCATCATTGGTTGCATGAATCGTAAATAAGGGTTCTCGTCAAGCATAACCACTGAGGTTTTCTGCTTCATACCTTTTTCAAACAAAGTCAAAGCATCCGTTTCCCAATCGTCCGCAGCATTTTCTGGTCGAAGAGGATTTAAGCTTGTGAGGTGGCTGAAGTATCCGTGCTCTTTCAAAGATATTTCATGAACTTGGCGTGTCATATATGCTGGGTTCACCAATGTCAGTTTTTTACCTGTGGTGGTCATCACATCCCGGTCTGAAATATGAACGAGGTATGGATTAGGCGGCGTTTGCTCTGTGATTGGCACATACACACCACCATGCATGGATGCCCATTGGCGATAAACTAAATCCTTGTTAATACTTTCATGAGATTGAGTTATGGCTAAAGCAATTGCCGAATTTTCTACCTGAAGCCAATTCCAACACAAAGATCCTGCAATTAACAAAAGCCAAAAAATAGCCGAGATGAATACGATGAGACGGCTATTTATACTAATTGAGTACCTCATGCTTGACCTCCTTATATGCTGCTTTCAGATCAAAATGACATCGAGCTCCTAATGATATGAATACCGCCATGCTATTTTACCATAGATTAGAAATCTACAAAATTTTCTTGTGAGAATTATCCAAAAATTTTATAATTGGGAAACCCTGGATGGATTTTGATTTCACGCTCAGACATAATGAGTCTGTTTTTTTTTGAATTTTTGAAAATTTTGAAAAAATAGGAAAAATTATGCCGGAAGATTTAACCAACAAGCTGATAGGCGGATGCCGTATTGAAAAGCTCCTCGGCCGAGGCGGGATGGGCAGTGTGTATCGTGCTCATCATATCAATTTGGATATTCCGGTAGCTATTAAAATTCTTCATACGCAAAAATTTGCATCCGAAAGTTTAGTGCAACGCTTTGTGCAAGAAGCAAGAGCTGCTGCTAAAATAGATAGTCCGTATGTTGTTCGTGTGTTTCAAGTTGGACAAGAAGAAGAAATTAATTATATTCTCATGGAATTTGTTGCAGGATCAAGTCTTGCAGAGCGAATCCATCATGAACATGTATTGAATCTTCCAACAGCATTAGGATATCTATATCAAATCGCAATGGGCCTTCATACTGCTCATGAAGCAAATATTATTCACCGGGACATCAAACCAGCGAATATTTTGCTCACACAAAAAGGCATGGTCAAAATCACAGATTTTGGCTTGGCCAAATCATTATTGGCAGATGTCCAACTGACTCAAGAAGGCCAAATTCTTGGTACACCTCAATATATGTCCCCTGAACAATGCCAAGGAAAAGAAAGTGATGCTAAAAGCGATATGTATTCCTTGGGAGTTACCTTGTACCAAATGGTTACAGGCGCACTTCCGTATGTGAATGATAACCCAATGGCTTTATTATGGCAGCACATTCAAGGTAATCCAAAACCACCGCGGCAAATCAAACCGGACATACCTGAGCCAGTCGAACAATTGATCCTAAAAATGATGGCGAGAATGCCTGAAGACCGATATTCAGATCAGCAACTCCTTGCTGACCTAACAAAAATCATGAGCGATTTGGGAATCTCTGTCTTTACGTTTGGCATTTTGCCGCCTGATCCACAGCCTAAAGAAGAAGTTAGGCAAAAGCCAGCCCAAACCGTCCAACAGACTTCAATAGAAGGAGGTCCTAAAGATACAACCATTTTAAATGCTGCAAACACAGTCATTGAAACAGCCAAAACAAGCTCATTAGGGCAAAGCATTCATAGCGCAGAACGGCGCATACTCACCATGCTGCATGCTGAAATAGCAGATCCTGAACAATTGATGGAGAAAATGAATCCAACAGCATGGGAACAATTTTTAAGCAACTTTGAAGCTTTATTACAGCAACATTTTGCGCAATGGGAAGGCACTATTGCCCAAGAATTTCACACAGGATTTTTAGTTTATTTTGGCTATCCAATTGCACATGAAGATGATGCCAAAAGGGCCATTTATTCTGGCTTGCAACTCTTACAAAGCATTCAACAGCATGACTGGGCACAAATGCCATGTTCTTGGCACTTAAAAATTGGCATTCATACCAGCATGGTGATTTTTAGCGATAGAAAAGGCCAAAAAATTGCCATGGGCGATGCTCCAGGAATTTGCTCGAATATCCAAGATTTTAGCCAAGGCCAAGTACTCATTAGCGCCGATACGTATCATTTAGCTTATTCAGCATTTGTATGTGAACCTTTTCAATTAGCCCAGATGCGTGGCCTATCTAAGCCAATGCAGATATATCAAGTGAAAAGTATAGTTGCAAAAGATGTTCCAAAGCCTAAGGCAAGGATTGCGATGATTGGGCGTGACCAAGAATTAGGCATGCTGCAAAATCGGTGGAACCTAGCTAAAGATGGCAATGGACAAAGTATTCTTTTAACCGGAGAGCCTGGAATAGGCAAAGCTAGACTATGGGAAGAGTTTAAAGAGCAGCTTCCAGAGCTCTACTATTTCCTCTTAGCGAGTGGATGTCCATATCGTAAAGATACAGTTTTTATGCCCATTATTGATATCCTGCATCAAATTTTTGCATGGCAACCTGCAGATGATCCATTGAAAAAGTTGCAAAAAATGGAAGATAAATTGCAATGCTATGGGTTTTCTCCAAATGAAATTGTCCCAATCTTAGCCAGTACGTTGGCATTGCAATCTCGCCAAGCTCAAACTTTAGACCTAGCACCTCAGCAACAAAAGCAAAAAATAAAAGAAATTGTGCTCAGCTTACTGCAAAAAATTTCACAAGAGCAGCCAGTTCTATTAGTGATCCGAGATGTTCAATGGTTTGATGCATCTACGCTTGAATTTCTCAATCTTGTTTTAGACAATTTAGAGTCTTCTAAAATACTGGTCTTGATGACAAGTAGGCCAGAATTTATCCCAACTTGGGAACAACGTTCCTATATTTTGCATTTGCCACTCACACGGCTTTCTAAAAAGCAAAGTGAGCAAATGTTACAAGCACTTTGTGCTGGCAAAAAATTGCCTTCGGATCTCGCAGAACAATTGATAGCCAAGGCTGACGGGATTCCGCTTTTCTTAGAAGAGCTGACAAAAATGCTGCTCGATTCTGGAACATTGATTGAAAAAGAAGATCATTATGAATCACTTGGGAGCAGTTCTAAAATTAGCATTCCAAATTCATTACAAGAATTACTTTTGGCAAGACTCGACCGCTTAGGAACAACGAAGGAAATCCTGCAAGTTGCTTCTGTCATTGGCCGTGAATTTGATTATGAATTACTGCAAAAAATTAGCCCATGGACCAATGAATATACCAAACAAGGGCTTCTCGCGCTGACAAAAGCGCAATTGATTCAGCAAAAAAGCAGCTCGGCCAATCCTCTGTATAGCTTTAAACATGCATTGATTCAAGAAAGCGCATACCAATCTTTGATACAAGCAGACCGGCAAAAATACCATCAACAAATTGCAGAAATATTGGAACAAACCATACAAACATTGCATCCAGAGCTAGTCGCACATCATTATACACAGGCCAATATATGGGAAAAGGCCATCGTATATTGGAAAGAAGCCGGCCAAAAAGCCATGCAACAATCTGCTGCTCAAGAAGCATTGCACCATTTTGATCGAGCACTCGCTTTGCTGCCAAATATCCAGAATCCAGAGGAACGAGAGAAGCAACGATTGCCGCTATTGGTGACTTATGGAATTCCATTGATCATGACAAAAGGATACGCGAGCACCGAAGTCCAAAAGCATTACGCTGAATCTTATGAATTTTGCCAACAGCAGCAAAATTCTAGCTTACTTTTCCCCATACTGCGTGGGCTTTGGTCATTTTACTTTGTTCGCGGGGATCTTCCACGATCTTATAAAATTGCCCAGCAATTGATCCAACAAAGCCAAAAGAAAGATTCTTTGCATTTGCATGCAGCATTGATTGCCCAGTTCACCATAGGCAATACTTTATTTTTCATGGGCAAAATGCAAGAAGCAGAAAAATGCTGGCGGCAAGTACTTCTGCAATATAATCCTGTAGAACATACACCCAACGCATTAAACCTGGACTTAGATGTTGGTGTTACGGCTCATGCTAGATTAGCGTATCTATGGTGGTTATCAGGCCAAGATAATGTGTCTAACCAAAAAATTGAAGAAAGCATAGCGCTCGCTAGAGAAATTGGACATAGCCATAGCCTTAGCGCAGCATTAGCTTTCGCAGGTTGGGTTTACAATGCTAAGCAAAACTGGACAAAATCGAAACTATTGTGTGAAGAATCCATGAAATTATGCCAATCCAAGGGATTTACTTTTTGGCTTTCTGTCAGCTTGGTGCTTTTAGGTCAAGCTTTGATGGAACAAAATCAAGTTAAAGAAGGATTCGAACACATCCAGCAGGGTTTAGCTATTCATCATAAAATAGGTGCTGGATTACTACGCCCTATGTGGATCGCAATTTTAGCGCAAGCTTATGAAAAATCAGGGAAAATGAAAGAAGCGGCTTCGAGTATGAACGATGCGCTGACATTAGCTG
Source organism: Planctomycetota bacterium (assembly GCA_022710345.1). Taxonomy (GTDB): domain Bacteria; phylum Planctomycetota; class Uabimicrobiia; order Uabimicrobiales; family JABWCH01; genus JAKLHB01. The sequence goes on along the minus strand of JAKLHB010000032.1, from coordinate 16,978 downwards.
AAAAAGCACCTGATTTGATTTATAAAAGCGAACTATATTGGATGGGTTTTAAGTTATTATCTAACTATCAACCTCAAGAAGCTCGAAAGCACCTTACTAGAGCTTATGACCTTGCCTTAGCCCAAGGTGCAAAAGCTATATTAACACAGATCGAGCCTTTGATGAAACAGTAAACTACATTGCGCACTCTATAGATATGTCCATAAAAGTTTATGTCTTAAGTTACAACGCTCCATAAAAGTTTATGTCTTAAGTTACAACGCTCCATAAAGCAGTTCTTTGAAAAAACGTAGTCGTAGTCGTACGTTCGCGGCTACGCACGGCTACGCATGCTACCATGACTCGTGACATAAAATTCAAATTTTTAATCTTATGCCTGCGAAATATAGGCAGCAAGCAATTTATGAAAGGATCATCATGTCTGATTTACCGTATACTGCAGGCTTTGAAGCACCTTGCCTGCAGGAGCAAGACATCCAACGTTTAGAAGAAATCCGCAGAAAATGCAGTGCTAAAATTGTATTGGCCACGACCCTTGCTAATAGTGGGCATCCAGGCGGATCGCTTTCCACATTACCATTACTTTTAGGTATTTACTGTGGCCTTCGCTATCGTGTGAATGAACCTCAATGGAGTGATCGAGATCGTGTATTCATCAGCCATGGCCATACTTCACCAGGAACATACGCTGTTTTATCAGAAGTTGGCTATTTTGATGCCAAAGAGATGCTCCTACAATTTCGCATGGCTGGGTCAAGATACGCTGGCCATGTTGAAACAGATGTTCCAGGCGTAGAATGGAGCACCGGCAATTTAGGGCAAGGACTATCTGCTGGAACAGCATCTGCGTTTGCTGGCAAGCTCAGAAAAGCCAGCTATCGAACTTTTGTTTTAATGGGCGATGGCGAGCAACAAAAAGGCCAACTTGCCGAAGCCAGACGTTTTGCTGTCAAATTTGGGCTCAATCAATTGATTGGGGTGTTAGATTATAATCGCTTACAAATTGGGGGCAAAATTCAGGATATTATGCCCCAGAATATTCTGGAAAATTATAGGAGCGATGGTTGGAATGTCCTTGAAATAGATGGAAAAGACTTTCAAGCCATTTATCAAGCACTTCGCAAAGCATACCATCATGAAGTCGCAGACCCCAGTCGGCCTACTTTAATTGCTGCTCATAGCATTATGGGATATGGCATTCCATTCATTGAAAATGACCATGAATATCATGGTAAGCCTCTTTCCAAAGACCAAGCTAAAGAAGCTTTGAAAATCCTAGGCTCTTCCGAAGACATCAATGCTTGGTTAGCCGAAAAGCAAAAAGCCACGATTGCTACATCACATCCAGAAATCGAGCATGAATATCCACACATTGAAATCGGAACTCCACGGTTATATCAAAGTACAGACGCTTTGGACAACCGGAGTGCATACGGCAATGCTTTGGCTGATTTAGGACAGATGAACAACACAACCCAGCCTACGGTACTTGCATTGACATGCGACTTAATGGGTTCTGTAAAGATGAATTCCTTTGCTAAAATATGCCCTGCATGCTTTGTGGAATGTGGCATTCAAGAACATCACACAGCCACATTAGCGGGCAGGCTTTCTTTAGAAAATTTTGTTGTTTTTTTCTCAACATTTGGAGTATTTGGAGTAGCAGAGACATACAACCAATTGCGACTCAATACATTCAATCATGCCAATCTTAAATTAGTTTGTACTCACATTGGCCTCAATGTTGGCGAAGATGGCCCTACACATCAAAGTATTGACTATATTGGGCTTATTGCTAGCCTATTCCAAATTCGTCTTGCCATTCCTGCTGATCCTAACCAAACCGACCGCATCATCCGCAAAGTAGCTTGCTTAAAAGGCAATGATTTTGTTGGTATGGGAAGAGAAAAAGCACCTGTGGTTCTGAATGAACAAGGGCAGCCATTTTTTGGCAAAGATTATGAATATATTCCTGGCAAAGCAGACTGGCTACGCAATGGTTCCCATGGCAGTATTTTAGCAATTGGGCCTATGGTTCCTGTTGCACTGGAAGCCCACGGAATCTTGCAAAAACAAGGCATTCAGGTAGCAGTGCTCAATATGGCATCTGTCATACCATTGGATATTCAAGCCGTTTGGTCGGCTGCGCAACTAGGGCCAATGATTACCATTGAAGATCATCATATTCAGACCGGATTAGGTAGCTTAGTTGCCAATGTTTTGGTGCAACAACGCATTTCGGTTCCATTCCGCAAAATGGGAGTCAGCCGGTTCAGTAGTTCTGGCAAACCCAATACCCTTTATGAGCATCAAGGATTGACTGCCATGAACTTGGCTCAAAACTTCAAAGAATTATTGCATCAACGATAAAACTTCTTGCAAGAGTCATTGACTTATGGTATAATCGTGTTATGCTGCGGTTTTTTACCGCAGCATAGGTCTAAGGACATTTTATGCTTCAATCTTCCAATCAAATAAGAAATATCATGATTTTGATGGGTGGCAGAAGCAGTGAGCATGAAGTTTCACTCACGTCTGCTACTTCTATTTTAAAAAATATTCAACGAAATCTCTTTAACCCCATTCCCATATTGATCACTCGCACTGGTCAATGGCTGTGGGTCAAAGATCCTCAATTTTTATTGCAAAGCTCTACTAAATTGATCGCAGAGCAAAGCCAGATCAACGAGTTTACTTGTCCATGCTTATTGGACTATACTGGCAAACCCCGGCTCATCACATTCACAGGCCAAGAAATTTCTTCGATTGATGCCATGTTCCCTGTGCTACATGGCCCTTATGGAGAAGATGGAACAATTCAAGGTTTAGCCAAGTTAGCAGGCGTACCTTGTGTTGGTGCAGGCATTGTAGGCTCTGCCAATGGCCTAGATAAAATAGTCATGAAACAAATCTTTGCGCAAAATGGATTGCCTATTTTGCCATTTGTGCATTTCACCCGAACTCAATGGAAAGAAAATCATTCTCAAATTTTGCAACAAATTCAAAAACAATTTACCCTTCCAGTTTTTGTCAAGCCCTCTAACTGTGGATCAAGCGTAGGTGTCGCCAAAATCAAAGACTGGGAAGTACTCGCGCAAGCTATCACGAATGCTGCTAGATTTGATCGAAAAATCTTAGTAGAGCCAGGCATCCAAATTCGTGAGCTAGAATGTGCTATCCTAGGCAATGAAAAGCCGCAAGCTTCACCTGTTGGCGAAGTAATTCCATGCCGAGAATTTTACGACTATGAAGCAAAATATCTTGCAGACGGAAGTAAAACCATAGTACCAGCAAATATTCCCGCAGAAATCAGCCAAGAAATTCAGAGGCTTGCGATTCAGACTTTTTTAGCTTTAGATTGTTCAGGCATGGGCCGCGTGGATTTTTTCTTAGAAAAAAGCACGCAAAAAATTTATGTCAATGAAATCAATACAATTCCAGGCTTTACATCCATTAGCATGTATCCTATGCTTTGGAAAGAAGCTGGAATTAGCTATCCAGACCTTATTACTAAACTGATTGAATTAGCGGTCGAACAATTTATCTTAGAACAAAGCGAAGTCCAAGCATCCTAGTAGGAGAATATAGATGAACCAATCTTGTGGCAATGAACCTTTTCAAATCTTAGTCCGAAGCGACCTTGTTAAAATTGCGCCATCTTTGACCCTTGTCTTAAAAGACAAGGTAGAGAGAATGCGTAAACAAGGCAAAAATGTCGTTTCTTTCACAGTAGGCGAACCTGATTTTGATACCCCAACTGCTATTAAACAAGCAGGTATTCGGGCGATTGAGCAGAATTTCACTCGATATACATCTGGACTTGGCATTCTTGAACTCCGAGAAGCCATTGTCCAAAAACTGAAACAGGAAAATGGGCTAGATTATGGTATCCCAAATATCATTGTGAGCAGCGGTGGAAAACAAGCCATTTCCAGTGCGATTTATGCATTGATCAATCCAGGTGATGAAGTTTTGATCCCTACACCGTATTGGCTTAGCTATCCGGCTATGGTGATTCTAGCAGGTGGAACTTATAAATTTTTGGAAACTAAACCTGAAGATAATTATCGCCTGACTCCTGAGCTCCTAGAAAAAAACATTGGGCCAAAGACAAAGCTCTTGCTCCTCAATTACCCTAGCAATCCAACAGGCGCAGTTTATCACCGTGAGCATTTGGCTGCCTTAGTTCCTATTATTAAAAAGCATAAACTTTTTGTGATCTCTGATGAAATCTATGAAAAGTTGATTTATGACAACCTCAAGTTTGTCTCTTTATCTGAGTTCAGCGAAATCAAACGTCAGATTATTCTCATCAATGGTGTTTCTAAATCCTTTGCCATGACTGGGTGGAGAATTGGATATGCTGCAGCAGATCCACAAATTATTGATGCCATGGACAAAGTCCAAAGCCATCTAACTGGGAATTCTTGCTCCATTTCTCAAAAAGCAGCCGCGTATGCTCTCCAGGCCAATCTGAAAGATCCGTCTGATCTCAAGAAAATGCAGGCTCGATTTGAACAGCGCCGTAATCTAGGCTACGAGCTTATTCACCAAATTCCTGGCCTTTCCTGTGAGCGGCCACAAGGTGCATTCTATTTATTCCCAAAGGCTGACGCATTCTATCGCAAAACCACGCCAAGCGGTAAAATCATTTTAAATTCTGTAGATCTAGCCACATATCTCCTAGAAGAATGCCTGGTTTCCGTTGTTCCAGGAGCAGATTTTGGAAACGACGCAAATTTCAGGATTTCTTTTGCCACATCAGAGGCCGAAATTGAAGAAGGCATGAAACGAATTAAAGAGGGCTTGCTCAAGCTCAAATAGAAAAAAGTAACGAGCTTTGCCAGTTCAGATAAGCAGTATGCCTATTTGGCAACGCAGGTTCTTAAGGCGATGTTGTTTGATGATCATTCCCAATACGCAACAGAGCGTATTGCTTATCTTATCCGCATGTAGGGGCGACCGGCCGGTCGCCCTAACAAGCGTCGAATTTTATTATGCGCCATCAAACAACATAACGCTCATTCAATGCTTTTAACTCCACCGGATGGAGTCAAGAATTCGACAAGAAGAGGCAGGCAGCTTAAATAATGATTTGTGAAAATATGATTGCTTAGCTTGATACGTATGACATCATCATAAGCATGAGCGATTTGTAAGGAAACAAAGGAAAAATATTTGCTTTACCAAATAGTTTGTATGCTTTCTAAAATGTAATTTTATGTCACTCACAGCGGCGGCTACGACTACGACCTCCAGCTTAGGACATAAGCTTTGGAAGGCATACCTACGCCAATTTTGCATTAGAAAGATATCTATGCCTAAAGGAATTTTGCTGGATCGGGATGGGGTGCTGATTGAAAATCGTCCAGACTACATCAAAAGTATTGGTGAGGTACAAATCATTCCTGGTGTTCCACAAAGCATAGCAAAGCTTTGGAAGGCAGGCTATACAATTAGCATTGTGAGCAATCAGGCAGGCATAGCAAAAGGGCTTTATTCATTAGAAGCTGTGCATGAAATTCATGCGCATTTAGAACAACAATTCCGTATGTATGGAGATGGCCCATTGCATTGGTATATTTGTCCACATCGAGATGAAGATCAATGTGCATGCCGCAAACCAAAACCCGGGATGCTGCAAAAAGCCATGCAAAACTCTGGACTTGTTCCCGGTTTAACTTGGATGGTAGGAGATAATAAACATGACATTGCTGCTGGACAAAGCGCAGGTTGTCGCACCGCTTTGGTACATACAGGGCTTGGCAAAAGCCAGACTTTTGATCCAGGAAAAGCACCCGACTGGATAGGGGCAGCGATGCCTGATTTTGTAGATTATTTGCTGAGCAAGTAAATAATCTCACACAAAGGCGCAAAAAATTTATGAAAAAATTGCAATTTGGACTTCTTAGATTATTACTGCCTGTGAAACTACAGCTTGCAGATGTTTCTGCCGTACGTGGCTTTATTTCCACATATTTTCATAATGAACTTTTGGCAAATCGAGAGAATAGCAAAATTCGCTATGGAGCATCCTTAGTACAATATAAAATCATGGATGGAGATGTGGTGATTGTAGGCATGGAACAAGGCGCACAAATTTTGACATTGATCCATCGCCATTTAACCTATCTGAATCTCAAAGGCAGAGAACTTGAGATATCTGCCAAAAATTATATTCAAGGAGAACAAGAAATTGGATTAAGCTTGGAAGATATGCAATATCAGTTCATTTCTCCATGGATGCCGCTCAACCAAGAAAATTTTCGAGCATATAAACAATTTGAATATGACCATGATTATGAAAGCCAGCAAAATCTTTTAAAGCGTATTTTAATTGGTAATATCATTATGCTAAGCAAAAATTTTCATTATGAAGTGGATATACGCTTGCAAATTCAATATCTATGCCTGACACAGCAGTTACAAAGTTTCAAAGGCGTACAAGTATTGGCTTTTCTTGGGACATTTTCCGTAAATTTTTGCTTGCCTCAATACTGGGGCATTGGGCGAGTTCCATCGCGTGGTTTTGGGACTATCATACAACATCAACCCATAGCTAGAAAATAGTATGCGTAAATATGAATTTAAGCTACTTGTATTATTATTGCTTTTGGTAGCTTTGCCTTGTATCTTGCTCTCTTCTTTTGCCATCCAAGCCTTGGGTGGACAAAAAGTGATCATTGAAAAAAAAATTGAGCAAAGCTATGCAGTGCTGGCAGCCAATGTTGGCAAGCAAATCATTCATTCAATGCAGCAGCGTATAAAAACTTTGGATACGATATTTGCCAAGCCAGGGGTATGGCAACCTGCTCCTCCTTTTGCTTTATGGTCAAGTGTGCTAAAAGACCCGCTCTGGAAACGCATGTATGTTTTAGACAGTGAATGGAACATCATCTATCCGACAGAACGACCGCAACCTGAATCTTCTTCTGAAACATGGACTATTGCCGAAAATTTTCCTTTATTTGAAAATGCGTATGTGTGGGAATTTAGCAAAAAAGATTTTGAAACAGCGATTGTAGAGTATCAAAAGGTAGTAGCAGGCTTTCAAGAACAAAATTTAGCTCCATTGGGACACGCACTCTTAGGCATCGGACGGTGCCATCTAAAGCTAGGTCGGACGGATCAGGCTATAGAAACTTACAATTCTTTGATCACATTATTTCGAAATCGTCCAGATGGAGTAAGCTTAGGATTTGTGATAGATGCACGATTGCAAATCACAGAAATCGCCAAACTCCGCAAAGAAATGCTAAGTTATTATCAAACGCTGCTAGAGCTCATGGAAATGCTCATGCAATATGAATATTGCTTCAGCAAATCTCAATACATTTACTATTTTCGCAGGATTCAAACCGCACTAGAGAGTTTGTCCCAAAATTCATACCTTGCTACTGCAGAACAAGAAAACTTGCAGCGCAAGCAAGAAGAAATACTAGAAAACCATAAAGTTCTCATCAATCAAGAAAAAGAACTGAAATCCATTCGAAGATATGGAATTGCAGTCTGGAAAGCTCAACCGCGGAGTCTAATCCCAGATTCTGGATATCTAAATTATTCAGTAGAAAATAATCCACAATTGGTCTATTATCGCCGCCTAGAAATGGATTCTTTTGTTGGATATGTGCTCTACAGCATTGATCTTCAATATTGCTTGCAAGATATGGTACTTCCTGTGCTGCAAAGCCAAGTGCTTGAAAAAGATGTTGGTCTAATTTTATTAAATTCTGAATCCATGCCTATTTTAGGTAATTTAGATCCGCCGTCTTTTTCTATTGTCACTCAATCACTGGATCCTATCTTTCCATTTTGGCAAGTAGGTGTTTATCTAAGCAATGTGCATTCCTTAGAAGAACTATCGCACTATCAATCTCAACTACATTTTTTAGGAATCCTCACACTCATTCTGGTTTTAATCGTAGGCGTTTATGTGGTAATCAGCACATTCCTGCGTGAAATTCAAAGTGCGCGCTTTAAGTCTGATTTTGTGAGCCACATCACTCATGAGCTCAAAACACCTCTTACGGCAATCAAGATGTTTGTGGACACATTGCTCATGGGACGAGCGAAAAATCCAGAAGAGCAAAGCGAATGTTTAGGTGTTATTGCGGCTGAAAGCGACCGTCTAAGCGAACTCATTGACCGAATCTTAAATTTTGCCAAAATGCAGCAGAAAAAGCGTATATTTAAGTTTCGGCAAGTCCAAATTGTATTGTTGGTGCAAGAATGGCTCCAGCAATTTCAAAAGCAACTACCAGAAACACCCCCATGCAGACTGCAACTAAGCTTAGAGCCAGAGTTACCTAACATTTTAGTGGATCAAGAAATCATGCGGGAATGTATTTTAAATCTACTGTCGAATGCCTATAAATACAACGATAAACCAATGCGAGAAATCGAAGTAAAAGTAGAAAAACGCGAACACGACCGAATTGCAATTATAGTCAAAGACAATGGTATTGGAATTCCAAGGCATGAATTTCACCGAATTTTTGAAAAATTCTACAGAGGCCAAAACAGCATGACCCAAAAGACTCCAGGCAGTGGTTTAGGACTTGCATTGGTCAGCTCCATTGTTAAAGCCCACAAAGGCAAGATTGAACTTCAAAGCAAAGTTGGCATAGGCAGCGAATTCACCATTTTGCTCAATATCCCTAAAACATAATGCATGGGTTTGACAAAAGGTAAACTAAGAGCTTAAGTAAGTTTTGATTATAATGTTTTAAGTGATCCCTAAAATCTCATATATTGAGCCAATGTTTAAAGAAAGGAAACTTTATGCAATCCTCAGTTATTCCGCCAATGTCAAAGCCAAACAAAATCTTTGGTAGAGAATGGCCTGAAAATATGCAGAACCACATTATAGAAAACTTGCAATATATTGCGGATGATGAGCTTGATGAACGCGAATGGGACGCTTTATTTAGCAAAACTCAAGATGCGCTTGCAACTGCTGCTCAACATGCCAAAGAACAAATCTTAGAAGGAAAAGCAACACCAATGGATTATCAACGATTATGAATTTAGATTTTTTGGATGCTTATGGCAACGCACATTAAGGATTTAGCACAAGGCATGGCCAGGCTGGCACACGTCATTCGCAATGCAGCCATGGATATACGACAAGAGCAAGCGGATATGGTAGTCCAGTCTCTTGTGTATGGCATCTTCACAGCTTATGTACTACAAAAAAACTCTGGAATAAAAGAATGTGCTAGCTCTACAGCACAAAATTTGATCGCAAAATTCAACCCGTTCTTGCGGCATTTCTTTAGCCAAATCACCGGGCTACAGCTCGATCAAGCGCCATGGATAGGCTTTGTAAATGATCTAATCAGCTTTTTGGATCATACAAATACAACTGCTGTGTTAGAGGAGTTTGGAAAAACAGATCCAATTATGCATTTTTATGAAGCCTTTCTCGCCGAGTACGACCCTAGTCTTCGAGCAAAACGTGGAGTTTACTACACTCCAGAGCCAGTGGTGAGCTATATCGTGCGGTCTGTGGATTTTTTGCTGAAAACTAAATTCCAATGCCAAGAAGGCTTAGCTGATCCAAGTATGATCCCTTGGCACCCTCAAGAAAATCCAATAAGCCAGACAAAGCAGACAAATCAAAGTGAATCAGCGATAGTAGGACAAGAAACCCTCTCCTCAAGCCAGTTGATCCATAAAGTTTTGCTTCTTGATCCAGCAGTGGGTACAGGCACATTTTTGTACTCAGTCATTGCACATATCCGAGAGCAATTCATGCAAAAAAGAAATGCTGGACTATGGAATGGATATGCCAAGCAGCATCTTTTTCCACGGTTGTTTGGATTTGAATTATTGATGGCTCCGTATGCTGTGGCTCACTGCAAGTTGAGTTTGCAGCTTGCTGGCTGGGATTTGCCAGATGCATTGCGTGATCAATATGCGTATAGTCCCACTGGAGAAGAGCGATTAGGTCTATACCTCACCAATGCTTTGGAAGAACACCAGCAAACCAGTGATATGCCCTTGTTTATTCGATGGTTATCAGAGGAAACTCAGGCAGCGAACCAAGTCAAGTGTGATTTGCCTGTGCTCGTGGTCATAGGAAATCCGCCATATTCCGGCCATAGCGCCAATCGAAATACCTGGATCAATAATTTGCTCAAAGGCAAATTGCCCAATGGATCAAAGACCAGCAGTTATTATGAAGTAGATGGCAAGCCATTGGGCGAAAAGAATCCAAAATGGCTCCAAGATGATTATGTCAAGTTCATCCGGTTTGCCCAGCACAGGATTGAGCAAACTGGCCAAGGCATTGTGGCCTTCATCACCAATCATGGATATTTGGACAATCCCACGTTCCGAGGCATGCGGCAAAGTTTGATGCAGACTTTTTCCCAAATCTATATCTTAAATCTACATGGCAATGTAAAAAAGCAAGAAACTTGCCCAGATGGCCAAAAAGATGAGAATGTGTTTGACATCCAACAAGGCGTAGCCATTGGTATTTTTATCAAAGAGCCGGGCAAAACAAACATTGCCCAGGTAGTTTATGCTGATATTTGGGGCAGGCAAGAGCAAAAGTATGAACAATTGCTTGCCCAAACTTTGGAAACAACGGTATGGAAATCCATACAACCTCAATCTCCTTATTATTTTTTTGTGCCCCAAAACACAGAATTGCTCCAAGAATACCAGCAGGGATGGAAAGTAAGCGATATATTTCCCATCAACTCAGTTGGAATTGTCACTGCGCGCGACAACCTCACCATTCATTTTACCAGAGATGAAGTTTGGAAAACAGTGCAGCAGTTTATCCAATTAAGCCCTGACGATGCTCGGACCCAATTTGATCTTGGCAAAGATGCACGGGATTGGAAAGTTCATCTTGCTCAAGAAGATGTGCGAAAAACAGGGCCTAAGCAAGAGAACCTTGTCCAGATTTTATATCGTCCTTTTGATGTCAGACACACATATTACACAGGCAAAGAAAATGGATTTATTTGCCGACCACGCAGAGGAATTATGCAGCATTTCTTGCATCAAGAAAATGTAGGACTCATCACAGCCCGGCAGCAATCGCAATCTACCCTTTGGTCATTGGTATGCGTGACAGCCATGGTCACAGAAAGTTCTGTGATTTCCAATAAAACACGAGAAATCAACACTATTTTCCCTTTGTATCTCTATCCACCCAAAATCCAAGGTCGTAAATCGGTCTGTCAAATAAAAGCGTTTGACACACATTGGGCTCCGGATCACAAGCATGCAGATCGAATTCCTAACCTTGACCCTACAATTGTAGCAGCAATGTCTCAAAAATTGGGATTGCCATTCGATGCTCATAAAACTGACGATTGCGCGAGCACATTTGGTACAGAAGATATTTTTCACTATGTCTATGCAATCTTGCACCATCCCACATATCGGACTAGATATGCTGAATTTCTCAAAAGCGATTTCCCTAGAATCCCCATCACCTCGGATTCACGGCTATTTCACAGTTTTTGCGCATTGGGCAAAAAACTTGTGGCATTGCATTTGCTACAACCTAATAGCAGTCTTATAAAAACAAATTTTCCTGTGGTAGGCATGAACCGCGTTGAAAAAGGCTATCCACAATATATCCTTTGTACAGGCCAAGCAAAGGAGCAGCTCTATATCAACAAAACCCAATACATCGAAGGAGTTAGCCCACAGGTTTGGAAATTTCGTATGGGCGGGTATCAAGTCCTTGAAAAATGGCTGAAAGACAGACTTGGTCGTCAACTCACGTCCAATGAAGTTCAGCAATATCAGCAAATCATAGCAAGTATCGAACAAACATTAGAAATGATGCAAACTATGTCGCAAAACATTTGCCAATGGCCAATAATGTAGCTAATGATTCTTTTGCCAATGGCCAATAAATATATACCTAACGCTTCTTTAAGACAATAGGAAAGTAGAGAATATCTTAGCAGGAGACAAATATGCCTACGAATGATCAAAGTGACTATCTTGTTGATGGTAAATATACGATTCACGACTTAGTTGATATTGCTCAACTACGACAGCTTTTCATACGTTTTACAGAAGCCACGGGCTTTACCATTGGTTTTTTAGATTATCCAGGTATGAATGTTTTAATTGCGAGTGGTTGGAGAGCGATTTGCACAAAATTCCACAGAAATTGCCCTACTACTGCAGCCATTTGCCTAAAGAGCAATCGGCATTTATTCGAGCAACTACATGAACCTGGAAATATGATCTTTGAACGATGTGAAAATGGGCTTGTTGACTGCGCCACACCTATTATTATCAAGGGAAAATACATCGCAGGGCTGGCTACTGGTCAGTTTTTGTTAGAAAAACCCGACCTAAGCTTCTTCAAGCAGCAAGCCAGAATTTTTGGATTTGATGAGGCGGCATATTTGAAAGCCCTAGAAGAAATCCCTGTACTGGAAGAAAGCAAGGTGAGAGCCATGCTCACGTTACTGGCAGATATTGCTCTCGTTGTCTCTCAAATAGGATATGCAAAACTCCTTGCTGAAAATGAAATTGCAGAGCGCGAACGCGCAGAAGCAGAGCGTACCAAACTACAGGCACAACTACTCCAGTCCCAAAAAATGGAGTTTATGGGACGGATTGCTGGAAGCATTGCTCACGATTTTAATAATATGCTCGGAGTGATCCTTGGTTATACAGAGCTAGCAATTGAAAAAGCTGGAGCAAGCGACGTAAAAGACGATCTAAAAGAAATTTATGAAGCAGCTCAACGATCTGCAGTCCTCACTCGACAATTATTGGCTTTTGCCCGTAAACAAACAGCATTGCCAAGAATTTTAGATTTGAACATTGCGATCACAAGTATGGTTAAAATGTTGCAACGTCTCATAGGCGAAAATATTGAGCTTGTCTGGATTCAAGGGCAAAATTTGGACCCAGTCAAAGTGGATCCTACACAGATTGATCAAATTCTAGTCAATTTATGTGTCAATGCACGTGATGCAATCACTGGAATAGGCAAAGTCACGATTGAAACAGAAAATGTAATTTTTGATGCAACACATCCTCCAACTGATGGCAATATTATGCCAGGCCAATATGTCATGTTAGCTGTAACTGACACTGGCTGTGGCATGGGCAAAGAAACACTCAGCCATATTTTTGAACCATTCTTTACGACAAAAGAAAAAGGGTATGGCACAGGATTAGGACTTGCCACCTTGTATGGTATTGTCAAGCAAAACCGTGGGTTCATCAATGTATATAGCGAGTTAGGAAAAGGAACAACCTTTAAAATATACTTTCCATGTTTTTTAGGAGAAGCTTTTGAACCACCGCCCTTAGGTTTTGATATACCGCAAAGCTTCAAAGAAACCGTCTTGGTTGTAGAAGATGAACCTGCAATGTTAGATCTCGTCAAAGATATGTTCCAACGATTGGGGTATGTGGTATTGGGCTCCAATACCCCTAGCAATGCGCTTCAGATTGCCAAGGAACATAAAGGCAACATTCAATTACTCATGACTGATGTAGTGATGCCAGAAATGAATGGCCTGGAATTGGCAGAAAAAATCAAAGCAATTCGCCCGGGCATCAAATGCCTGTTTATGTCTGGATACACAGCCAATGCTTTTTCACAACAAGACATTTCCAACATTCAACTTTTGCAAAAACCATTTACAAAATATGACTTAGCCATCAAGGTTCGTGAAGTGATGGACCGAGCATAGAATGAGACGAAAAAATCTGCCTGAGATGGACTGAGGCAGATTTTTTTCGAGCTGTTGGACCACAAAAAACATCGAAACACAATGCAAGTTCTTTGCAGTGTGGCTTTGCAGGCTAGAAAGCACTCAATAGCGTCTGCTGAGATTGACAAGAAAGCCAATGTCTTCTGAGTCGTCATCTTCAAGTGCTATTTGTTCAGCAAAGCCGCGCGTTCTTGCAAAAGGTATCGAAACACAATGCAGATTCTTTGCAGGCTAGAAAGCACCCGATAAGATCTGCTGGAATTAGTGAGCGCAATGTCTTCTGAGTCGGTATCTTCAAGTGCTATTTGTTCAGAAAGGCTGCGCGTTCTTGCAAAAGGTATCGAAACACAATGCAGATTCTTTGCAGGCTAGAAAGCACTCAATAGCGTCTGCTGAGATTGACAAGAAAGCCAATGTCTTCTGAGTCGTCATCTTCAAGTGCTATTTGTTCAGCAAAGCCGCGCGTTCTTGCAAAAGGTGTTGAGGGAATTCTTGGCCAATGCTGGTTTCAATTCCCTTGCGATATGCGGCCAATGCAGATTCTTTTTGCCCAGCACGTTCATAGTAAATAGCAACGTATAGGCAATGATCGTTTTGCATCAAAGGTTGTGGCTCAATGGTAGCACATTCAGATAATGGCTTTTTGCCTAATAAAAGCTGAAGATAATCTGCTTCTCGTGCATCTGCTGTATAATTTTGCCAGGGAATTTCAGCATAAACTTGCCACACAGAAGTAGGGTCTTGACCGCCTAGATAGAGCGCAATGCCATGCCAAATTCCAGCACGCAGACGTAAAGATGGTGCGCGTATGCCTGATTCGGCAATCTTGCTGAATACTTCGGCTGCTTTATTATATTCTTGTGTGCTTAGATAGATCTGGCCTAATATAAATTGGCCATGCCAATGATAAGGCCAGCCTTGGGATGTGGACAGAATAGTTTGAATTTTCTGTTGAGCAGTGGCAAAATCCCTGGATTCATAATAAATTCGCGCCTCTAGTGTTTGATAATAGACTAACTCTTTTTTGAGTTCAATATTCCAAAGCGTACTTTTTACATACGGTGCTTGTAATTTTTGAACATAATCCAATGCCTCTGGATATTTCTTTTGAGCTAGCGCAATATGAATTAAGCCCGTCACTCCAGAGTTTGAGCCAGATTGGGCCAATGCTTCGGAAATCGTCTGAGATTCTTCCAATTTTCCAATGAGAAATAGAGCATGCGCAAGCCAGGCCTGCTGACGTTGAGCTATTTCTGGTCCCAAAATTTGGAGTTGACGGCATTGGTCTAATGCCTTAGCATAATCTCCGTTGCGGATTGCAAGCGAAACCAATGCCATACGGACTGGTGGCTTGGGATTGACTGTGAGCAGTTTTTCCAAATATACAATTGCTTCAGGTATAGGCAGTGTGAGCGCATAAAGCTGTTGATAGAAAAATTGTTCATCTTCTTGGGTAGTCTGCACCTTTTGTTGGTACTTTTCTCTTGCTTCTGGCAAAGTGCCTAATATTTCGTTGCATTCAATCCAATCCCGCTGCGCATCAAAAAGCCAGGGTATTTTTTCAAGCAATCTTTCATACGCTTGCTTGGCTTCTACAAATCGCAAGAGATACATAAGCCAGTCTGCCTCTAAATCAGGAAATTGTGGGAATTCACTGAGCACCGCAGCTTCATTTGCTTTCAGGAATGCCATTTCTTTAGTCGCTGCCTCTATCTCGCCTTTTGCGAAAAGTAGAGGGAAGTAGCGTAAGTGCGCTGGAATCATATCGGGCACTTTTTGCAAAATTTCTGGATACACTCGATACGCCAGCTCAAACAATCTCATCTCTTCCCAAAGCTGCGCTTGTAAGGCCAGAACATTGGGATCACGATTGCTCTTCTCTACGCAAACAGTCATTTGGTCTTGAGCCTCCAAAAAACGACTGCGCATCATATACAATCGTGCTAAATCAACACGGCCTTGCAAATAATCTGGCCTTTTTTGAATGGCATCTTCTAAAATTTTTTCTGCCCTCGATATATCATTTTGTTCCAATGCAGCTTTGACTTGATCTTGTATTACTTGAGGGTTAAACTTAGGCTGGGCCATATCCCAAATCACAATTCCTAAAGCCACTAGAATAACTAGCAAAAACCACCATCTTCTTGTGCTATTACTATACATAAATTTTTCCTAAATATGAGTTAAACGAATTGTGCTTCTTTATGGCACTTTTAGTTGGAAGATTGCCTAAAAGCAAACTTTACCATAAAAAAACTTCAAAATCAAGTGCTAAGCGAGCGATTACTTGTTACCTGCATCACAATCTGTAGCTATGCGTTCCTATGATTTTGTGCATAAGATAAATTATTGCATTATATTATGCGTGGAGCTACGCAATTATGATTATGCGTCCTGATTAGCCAATCTTTGAATTGTGTGCTGTCCAGGGGTAGCCGAATGGGAATTTCTGCCAGAAGAATTAAAAAGTAATCTTCCGACCATTGAACAGTTACGAGACGAAAGAAAGTTTTATTCTATTGGAGAACCCAACGATACAAATCGATATCCTACCTATCGACAAAGAAACACGCTACGAAGACATGCTCTACCGCACAACTGAAATACTTTTGGCCGATTTTGAAAACGATTGTAGGAATGGATTTTACGCCTCATATCTTTTTCTCTACACCCAGCTTTTATGATAGCTGGCTGAGCGTTTATCCCTGCTTACAGGTTAGTGCCGGAGTCAATCCATACCATTGCTCGAGCTAAGTTGTTACAGACATGCTTAACTCCTCCGAGAGGTCAGTTAACATCATAACGTCTTTCGACGATTGACCTGCCAGCTCTAAGGCCACTTGAGACATAACATAGTTCCTGTACGTGATCATTACCATCTTGGATAGAGCATTTGGAGCTTGATGTAAGCTTTTCATGCCCCCCTTCCGCCAGCTCCTTTCCTAGCCGAGTCTAGTTCGGAAAGATCTAGGTCAGTGGCGTTAAGTCCTTGTACTTCCTATAGTTATATGGCACAATTGCTAGAAACTATTTCGGCGCACATATGTTCTACGCCGTTTCTTTTGGCATTATCAGCAAGATGCTCTCGAATACAATTTCGATTTATCAAAGTTGGCCGCTCTTCGGCACTCTTGGCCATCTGCGGTCTGAGATTCCAAAAAGTCCAAAAACTTTTGACAAGGCACCTAAGACTTCTGAAATGATCGCCATCTTTTCCCCCTGCCCAAACCGTGCGGGTTACTTTCATAACACACGGCTTTCCA
>JAKLHB010000319.1 GCA_022710345.1 Planctomycetota bacterium | reverse complement strand
AGAAAGCAACCGATAGCGTCTGCTGCAATTGGCGGAAGGAAGCAAGGTTTGCTAAATGATGGTTCTAGTTATCTACCACGAAAAACAGGGGGTCGCTTTTCAATAAAAGCGCGCATTCCTTTCATAAGAATCGTATGCCAATTCAGCAGCGCCCCAGAAACCATCCAAAGGCAATTTGTATCATTTGCATTGTTGCTTTGCAGGCTAGAAAGCAACCGATAGCGTCTGCTGCAATTGGCGGAAGGAAGCAAGGTTTGCTAAATGATGGTTCTAGTTATCTACCGCGAAAAACAGGGGGTCGCTTTTCGAGAAAAGCTCGCATTCCTTCTTTTTGATCTTCTGTAGCAAATGCTAGAGCAAATAAATTGGCTTCCATTTCCAAAGCTTCTTGGATTGGTAAATCGTTTCCCATTAAAATGGCACGTTTGCAATAGACCATGCCCAATGAGCTTTTCGCTATCATTTTTTGCGCCAATTCGTTTACTCGATCCATCAGTACATCAGCAGAGCATACTGAATTCACGAGACCCATTTGCAAAGCTGTTGTTGCAGAGATCATGTCTCCTGTGAAAAGCAATTCTTTTGCCTTGCTGCTTCCTAGCAAGCGGGTCAATCGTTGGGTCCCGCCAAATCCAGGTAAAATCCCTAAGTTCACTTCAGGCTGGCCTAATTTGGCATTTTCCGCTGCAATTCTAAGATCACAGGCCAAAGCTAATTCGCAGCCTCCACCCAAAGCGTATCCATTGATTGCGGCAATTACAGGTGCAGGGAATTGCTCAATCAAGGAAAAAACCCATTGCCCTAATAATGAGAATTGGCGAGCTTCTTCGGCAGACATTTGTACCATTGCTTTGATATCTGCACCGGCTACAAATGCTTTGCCTGCACCGGTAATAATCACGGCTTTGATTGGATGTTGTAGTAAAAAATTGCTAAAGATCAATTCTAATTCTTGTAATGTGGTACGATCCAGAGCATTCAGAACATCAGGGCGATTGATCGTGACCGTAGCTAGTCCAGCTTCTATCTTGATAAGCAAATTTTTGAATTCCATGAATTCTATTTTTCTCCAATCTGTTGGATCATTTTTACTAACTCATCTAGCACCACGGGTTTTTCCAACACGTGATATCCTTGTTGTTGAAGGCGCTGGATTTCTTTTTCATTTTGAGCAAATGGTGTTAGAAGAATAACAGGGACTGTGCCAACCAAGAGTTTTAAATCTTTTAAGATATTAGAAAGTATGGAAAAAGAAGCACAGTCCAAGATTAAAATCCCTGAAGTTGCAAATCTGAGTTTTTCTGCAAGTTGTTCAGCATTAGCATAATAAATAGGTTCCCATTTTCTTAATCGTAATAAATTGCACAACGCAAGTCCTGCAACTTGATCAGGATTATATACAAACAACTCCACAATTTTGCGCTCCAAACATCAAAATTTTTCAGGAAATTAGGAATCTTGAATTTTTGTCTCTTGCCTTTTTTGGGCTAGACCTTCTAAGCCACTTTTTTCCAGCAAATGCCGCAACTGACGAATTTCATCTCGAAATTTGATGCTATCTTCATACGCACGTTGTTCCAAAGATGTTTTTTTTCCTGTGAGCGCGCTCATCGCAATTTCTTCTGTTGGAGGCACCATTCCAGCAGATAAATTGTCAAATAAATACAAAAGCCCATCCACATAAAGCAAGATTTTTTTTGCTTCTGCTTTACTCACTTCGCCTTGTTGCCAATGGCTACGGATTTTTTTCAATTGAGTGGAAATGCGGAAAGACAGTGCTTTAAAGCTACTCAATCCCTCAGAAAGCACAGCAAATCGTTTGGTAAATGCCACAGCTCTCTTTTTTTGGAGCTCTGACGCAACCAACAGCATGACTAGGGCAATCACAGATGCCAATGAAAACCCAAAAATAAAATAGAGAAAACTCTCTGAAAAATCAACATTCTGCTGCGCAGCAGCAAGATATAACCCATGTAATGGTAAATACATAAAAAGAAATAGCGCAATCCTGCATTTGCAGAAAAAGTCGCTCCTCCTGAAAAGAAAAAGTAACTTTTAAAAGTTGCACGAGAAATTTGTAAGGGTTCATTTTATCATGGCAACTTGGGATGTCAAGTTTTTTGCAAATAGAAATGAGAGGCTTACATCAAGCCTTGGTAGAGCATCATACGCACTGTATGGTCTCCCTTTGATTTTTGTTTTGTCTCCTTAAATCTTTTCACAAGGCCACCATATTGCTGATCTACATTAAATCCAAATCTTTTAAAATAGCTTAATCCAATAAATGGTGTTATAATCGTTGTAATTCCTTGTACTTGAATTAATTCAAAAAATCCTGATACAAGTAAAGCTCCTAATCCTATTCCACGTATTCCTCGATCTATGACAATTTTTTCGATATAAACGGTGCTTCTGCCTGCTGGATAAAAAATAATTCCTCCGACGATGACATCGCTTTTGTTGAGGATTAAGATTATTTGATGTTGTGGATTTAATTCTAGTGCTACATTGGATTTAATAAATATATTTTGCAACTGATTTTCTTCTTGTGGATTTTTGGGTGCTCTGATGTGATATATTTCATTTGTTTTGCTCATTTTTATGATTACCAAAGTATTTTTGCTACTGCCTTCTTCAGAGCGAATGGATATCCATTGCGCTTGCTCATTGCAAGAAAGAGTGGGAGAGCTCAGATGCATGAGGAAAAACTGTTCTTGCTCTGACAGAGTGCCTGAATGGCTTACATCCGCGGTCTTATCTCTGAAGACGCTTTTGATAATGGTCCGATGCCTAAGTTGTTGCAGTAAATCTTGCAATATTGTCCGCAACGCAGGGTCGCTTTGCCGAAACACAGTGGCAAGAAAATATCGAAGTCTGAGTTCTGGATATTGTGGCTCTAATTCTTCTAATTCATAAATTTGATATAAATTTTCCAATGTTTGTACAATCGTTGGAGGATCGGCTTGGGTGTTTATTTCTGCCCAAGCTTGATATTTGGAGATAGCCAGCGTAAGCTGCCTGGGAGCAAAGCCCGCAATCTTTGTTTTTTCAATATACTTTCGAATTTGGGCTTGCAAATCCAGGTCTTGGGTCCCTGCCTGAGATAAGGCATTTTGCAAGGCAGCCAGGCCCTCAGCTTCTCCCAAAATTTCCAAAAACGCATGAAATAAGCAATCCATATCTGTATATTTGCTGATCAAGGGATAATGGAAAAAAATACGGTTGAGGAATCGTTGTTGCAATAGCAGAAGAATTTCCCATACACTGGTGCATTTTTTCCTTTCTGGGATTTGTCGAAGCTTGGCATCTTCCTCGTGATCTCCTAGAGGAATACTTACATTGTGAGGGTTGGGATCCGTGAGTATCCATTGGCGTTTGGTGCGATGCCAAAATTTGATATATAATTCAATGCCACGACTGAATAAGTTTGGCCATACTTTTAGGCGTTCTGGCATCAGTTCTGCTTCGGTTTCCAACGTGCTCAGCCATTTCCAAATGGAGGTGTGTTTGAGATATTCGATGGTCGCAAGGTTATATTCAGGCCAATACCCGCCCAATTTAGGCAAAATGTCATTGTAGAGAACCATCCATTCTATGGATTGTTTGATCATGTCTTGAGATAATGTGCGAAAGAGGTAAATTGTGAATGAATAGCTGCTTCCTTGCTTCGTGTTCACTGCAACCCAATAAAAGCTGTGATGATATGTTGTTTCGACCAAGGTAATCCAAATGCCTTGTGGTGGGATGTCCTGCAACTGGATCAAAATGTGATCGTGAAGCAGGAAAATAGCCTCTTTCAGTAGCATAGATTCTGCAAATGCTTTTCGGATTGTGGCTTGTTCTACAGGTGCGATTCCATCATCAAAAAGTATTGTCTCATCCCAATTTAGCTTGTCGCTGACTGCTGCATTCGCGGGTAAGCTGATACTAGAATTTAGCCAATTTCTTAAAGCCATGTCCATTTCATTTAAAATTTTGGCAGCGTTAGGGACTATATCAGGAGCAAAAACAAGCCATCTCATTAACTCTGCTCTCATTAAGCTGTATTGAGTTGGGTGCTTGGTCCCATAGTAAGATAAAAATGTAAGAATATTTTCAACGTATCCACAGGCTATTGTATACAAATTTGCTTGTTTTCGATATGTTTCCAAAACTTGGAATAAACCTGCAAAAACATCATCATCCAATTTCATGGATGCCATTTCTTGAAAAATCACTTGCCATTGAATGCCTGGTGTATTCAAAAATCGTTGCCAAGCTTGTGCCTGCATTTGAATATTGCATTGAGTCACCAGCACCAAAAAAGCAGCCTCTGCAATTTCAGGGCATGTAGTATTTGCCAGCAATAACCTGGAACGTAAAAGGGAAACTATGGTAATCTCTTCTTGCTGTAGCCATGTATAAGCATATTCTAAGGCTTCTTTTGCAAGGCTGGGATCATCTCCAAACCAAGCAGCACAAATTCCATTCATGGCATTTAGGTTGTGCAAATTCTCCGCAATGGTAGCAGTTACTTGTTCAGCTATCGCTGTAATATGTTGAGAAGGAAGTAATTGTACCAATTTTATTTCATTTTCGATGATGATTGTATTGTGATGGCCTAGTGGAGGCTCTTTTCCGACAAAATAAAGCAAATCAAAATTTCCGACCCATAGCCAGGGATCACTGAGCATATTGCCTAACGAAATGGTGCTGCCTTTAGATTGATAGATACCGTTTCCAATTTGGATGCAATCTGGCATATCTGCTACAGGACAAATCAGAAGGAAACGTTGTAGCACAGGACTACTCAATTTATTATCTTTGTATTGCAGCTCTTGTTTGCTGCCAATGAGTTTGAAGACCCATTGAGGCAGATGGACCTGCCATTTTCCTATACTAAAGCTTAAAAAATTTTTTTTATATAAATTTTCAATCAAATCAGCAAAATTTTTTTCAATTGTTTTGCGTTTTAATGTATTTTTAGGTGTAATTTCTCCCTGCTGCTCTGTAAAATCTCTGGGCAAAATGCTAAAGTCATAAATTCGTTCATGCAGGGGTAAAAAATGATTCACAGAGATTACCAATGAACGAAAGTAGTCTTGGAGCTTGGAGATTGAGCCATCTGCAAATATGCCTTCTCGAATTGAATAGTTTGGATAGAGCAAGACTGTGTTAACTGCTTTTCCATCACCCACTAGAAAACAGCGTTTAATCTCTACAAATCCTTCAAACATGGCTTCAATTTTTTGAGGCACAATGGTTTGCCCATTCGTATTTTTGTAGATGTCTTTTTTTCGATCTATCATATAGACATAATTGTCTTCATCTATCTGCACAATATCTCCTGTGTGGAACCAACCTTGGATATCTACAGAAGATTGTTGATCTTCTGGAAAATAAGAAGATGCGACATAGGCTCCACGAAGGCATAATTCGCTCTCCTCATCACATTTTATTTCAATACCAGGCAGCGCTTGGCCTACAGAATTCGAGCGATATTGTCCAGGAGGTGTCATAGTAACGCCCCCTGTTGCTTCTG
>JAKLHB010000318.1 GCA_022710345.1 Planctomycetota bacterium | reverse complement strand
ATTCGCGCAGCTTACGCTGAATTTCCTGGGCATATTCCAGATGTTTTTTGCTGCTGATGGGCAAAATTCGGATTTGTTCGGGTGCCAGCCAGGTCGGGAAAGCCCCGCCAAAATGTTCAATCAGGATGCTGACAAATCGTTCAGTTGAACCTAGAAGTGCACGATGAACCATCACTGGCCGATGTTGCTGATTATCATTCCCCACATAAGAAAGGTCAAATCGCTCTGGCATGGACATATCTACTTGAATTGTGCCACACTGCCAATCGCGGCCAATGCAATCTTTAATATGGTAATCAATCTTAGGGCCATAGAATGCGCCATCACCTGGATTTAATTTATACTGCACCTCACGTTTTTTGAGTGCATTTTCCAAAGACCCTTCGGCATTATGCCACATCTCATCTGTTCCAATGGAATTTTGTGGCCGGGTGGAAAGTTCCATTCGATAGGTAAAATTAAATTTGCTATATATCTCATGGATGATGTTCATAATCTCAATGATTTGGTCTTCCAATTGTTCTGGCAAGCAGAAAACATGGGCATCATCTTGGGTAAAAGCACGAACACGTTGAAGCCCGGACAAGACCCCGCGTTTTTCATGCCGATGCACTTTGCCCCATTCTGCAAATTTAATAGGCAAATCACGGAATGACCGAAGCTCATTTTTATATAAGAGGCAGCAGCCTGGACAGTTCATAGGCTTGACCGCGAAATCTGCATCGTCAATTTTAACAAAGTACATATTTTCGCGATAGTGGTCCCAATGTCCGCTTTGATGCCACAGCTTGTCACTCAAAATCATGGGAGTCATAATTTCTTGATAATCATGCTGCTCCAAAATTTCAGCGACGTATCGAATCACTTCCTTGAGCAGAATTACGCCTTTTGGATGCCAGAAAGGGAATCCTGGACCTTCATCTTGGAAGCTGAAAAGATTGAGCTCACGACCCAGTTTGCGATGATCGCGCTTTTTTGCCTCTTCGATGCTGTTGACATACGTATCTACTTCTGCTTTTGTGAAAAAGCAGGTGCCATAAAGACGTTGGAGCATGTCACGTTTTTCATCGCCTCTCCAATACGCTCCTGCTACATTAAGGACTTTGAATTCTTTGAGCTTGCCTGTGCGATCTACGTGAGGCCCTCGGCATACATCAATGAAATCCCGTTGTTCATAGAAGCTAACTACTGTTTTGTCATCCATTTCCTGGATTAGTTCGCGTTTAAATCTTGCGCGTTGATTTTTGAGAATGTCTAGCGCTTGTGCTTTGGTGCATTCTTGTCTGCGAATCGGGATGTCTTCTTGGATGATCTTTTGCATTTCGGCTTCAATTTGATTAAAATCTTCAGGGGTGAACTTATGTTCAAGGTCAAAATCATAATAGAAGCCATTTTGAATTGTGGGGCCAATTGCAAATTCAACATCTTTGTAGATGCGCAATACAGCATGGGCCATGAGGTGGGCCATAGAATGGCGCATGACCTCAAGTCCTTCATCAGTACCAACCAGGATATATTCGAGTTTGCCTGATTCCTGGATTGGAGTGTATAAATCTATGGGCCGGCCATTGAACTTAGCTGCCAAAGCTTGATCATCAGTAAGTTGTGCCTCGACTAACACATCCTTTGCTGAGATTCCACTTGGCTTTTCAACCCATTTTTGATTGGGCAATTCCAAACGAATCATAATTCTTTTTTTTCCTTTCCTGCTATTCTCATCCTTGCTTTTTACGGGCAAGCAAGCTATGATAATAACAGCCAAGTTGCTAATTGCAAAAATAGCAACTGATCAACATCATAATAGCTATTTCTGCATAAACATGAAGCCTAAGGCGATTACAATAAAAATTCCACTTGCGATCAGAACAATAGTCATAATACTCAAACCAGGAACGCTTTCCATCCGTTTTCCTTATTTAAAAGATTAAAAAGGAACTTGATATGGGAACTCATCTAACTTCCATCACTTTTCGTGATATTGAAAAATTAAAAGAACCGCGGCATACTTACCTAGATATTTTGATCTTTGATGAGCAAGAGGTCAAGGAAAAAATTGCAAATTCTAAGCCAATTGTTAAAGTTTTTTTAAGCAGGCTAGAGCCACGACAAAAATATTTTCAAAATGGACGACGATTGGCACCGACATTGGAGTCTTTAGAATTTGCTGAACTCATTGTAGTACAAAAATATCTGTATGATCTAAGTGATATTGGCCGGGCTATGTGCCTTGCCATAGGGCGATATGCCCATAATCATTTTCGTCCTTTTGTGAATGATGAGCAAGTAGATATGGATCCATTTGTATCCAGGGAACACGGTTTAATTTTCATCAATGACAAACAAGAAGTTTGTTACCACGATATTGGAACATTCAAAAAAGGCAGCACCAATGGAACCAAACGGAACGATATTTCTGTGGTCAAGAATGAAATTCTTCATTGGGAGCCGTATGAATATTTTGGTCTTGGAGAAACTTTGAATGTCGTAAAAGCTCAGGAACGTGTCATGGAATCGAAATTTAAGCTTAGGTTCCAAAGGCTAAATCCCAAAGGTCAAGCTGAATGAATTTCTTGAAGGATATTTATGCATCCCATTGGTATTTTTTGGTTTCGACGAGATTTTAGAATCCATGACAATTGTGGTTTATACCATGCACTGCGCTCTAATCTGCCAATTTTGCCTATTTTTATTTGGGATTCTGACATTTTGGCCTACTTACAGCCCAATAATCCTAGAGTTTACTTTATTAATTTAGCTATCTATAAATTAGATAAAGAGTTGCAACAGTTACAGAGTGCTCTTTTAATCTTTCAAGGCAAGACAACCGAAGTCTTTGCAAAAATTTTGGCAAAATATTCAGTGGCAGCAGTATTTGCTAATGAAGACTATGAACCTTATGGATTGGAACGCGATTTGCAAGTGCAAAAGATGTTACAATCCAAAGGCATACCATTGCAGCTTTTTCAAGACCACGTAATCTTTGGACCGAATGCTGTTCTGAAGAAAGATCAGCAACCGTACAAAATTTACACAGCATACGCCAAACAATGGAAAAAACAATGGGCTTTAGCTAAAATTAAACCGTATTCTAGCGAAAATTTCACGAGTAATTTTTATCAAACCAAGCCATTCCCTGGGATTGGGTTGACTAAACTTGGATTTCAATCCATTCCATTGCCAATTCCAAAAGCGGAAATGGATATTGCTGTGCTCAAAAAATATGCAGAAAATCGAAATTTCCCAAGCATACAAGGCACGAGTCGTCTGGGTGTTCATCTTAGGTTTGGCACGATTAGCATTCGGAACTTAGCCCTACTTGCTTCTCAAAGCAGCCCCATTTTTTTGAATGAATTGATCTGGCGCGAGTTTTTTTGTCAAATTTTATATCATTTTCCGCATGTTGTGCATGAGCCATTTCGGACTATGTTTCAAAATATGCCATGGCGTGATTCCAAAGAAGATTTTGAGCGATGGTGCCAAGGCCAAACAGGCTATCCAATGGTGGATGCGGGGATGCGAGAGCTGAACCAAACAGGCTACATGCATAACCGGGTGCGCATGATTACGGCTAGCTTTTTAACCAAGCATCTTTTATTGCCCTGGCAATGGGGCGAATCCTATTTTAAGCAAAAACTGCTTGATTATGAACTGAGTTCTAATAATGGGAATTGGCAATGGTCAGCCGGCTGTGGCTGTGATGCTGCGCCGTATTTTAGGATTTTCAATCCTACATTGCAACAAAAAAAGTTTGATCCCAAGCTTAGTTATGTACAAACCTGGGTGCCAGAAGTATTCACTCAGCAGTATGCTAAAGAAATTGTAAATCATTCTCAAGCAAGTATGCGCGCACTGCGTGCTTATGCCAAAATCAAAGCGTAGAGTTTTTTCATTGACAAACAAAAAAAGATATGCTTTAATGCTTGCAAGCTTCTCGGAAGCACAATTTTTTTCTAAACTTTGAAAGGATAGAACATTATGCCGACATATACCTACCGTTGTGATCATTGTCAAACTTCCCACGATGTTTTCCAACGCATTACTGAAGACCCTATACAAGAATGCCCTCAATGCCATGAAAAAACACTTCGTCGCGTGATCCACGGCGGTGCTGGAATCATTTTTAAGGGTACGGGTTTCTATTGCACAGACTACCGTAGCAAAACATACATGAGTCAAGCAAAATCAGATCAATACCATAAAGAAACCAAGGATTCTCCTAAACAAGCGACTCCAGAGCCTAGCAAAAAGACATCCGAATCTTCTGCTGCTTCCGAAGCAGTCGCTGCTGCTAGCTAATTCTACAACGGCAACTCAAGAAAACATTGCCCCATCTTGCCAATTGAAGCAAACGCTGTCAGTTAGTTTTTAGCCGACCAATCAACAGCAAAAAAGTAAATTGTCCTTCCATGTTTTCTGGGCCGCTGCTGAAAGCGTTCTCAACTGATGCTTTTGGAAAGCGCTGTCAATTACAGAGTGGCTGCCAAAAAGCCGTTAGAATCAACAAAAATAGCCCAGCTTTTGGTTGGGCTATTTTGTTGAAGGACTCATGAGTCAGTCAACGCTTGTGTTTTGGATTTGATCTGTTTTAGAACAAAAAAGGGCAGTCTAAGGTGTGTTAGATTGCCCTTTTTTATTTTTGATCATAGCTACATTCGGACAAAAAAGGGCAGTCTAAGGTGTGTTAGATTGCCCTTTTTTTATTTTTGATCATAGCTACATTTCGCATCTTATAGGACAACAATTGCTTCCTTTTCCCAATTGTTGCTCAGTGTTACTGTGGTTGTGTAATGCGTAATGCCGGGTCGCCTAAGATATGATATTGCCGGAAGTTTCCAAGGATTTTGTCATTGATCCAGCCTGAACCGCCGCCTAATTCGCGGAGTACGCGAATCCTGCCTCTATACAGGACTTGGCCAAGCCGGGTAGCTGGGGAGTCGCAAGAATCAAACATCTTAGGCCAGATTGCTGAGAGTAGGCCGCGATTGAAAATATCATTGACAGAGTTGTTGGTGATTCGGCTGGGTGCGATGATGGCAACCACGCCTCGTTGGTCCATGGTCAGGAGTTGTTCAGCAAAGGACTCATTGCTGGATTGTATAGGTGTTCCTTCGGTTTCGCGTCGGGCTGCAGCGGTTTCTTGATCAAATTTGCCAGTTTCGCAGTCAACATTGAGCATAAGAGGGTACCTTCGATTTGCTAATCTTGCTAAATCTTCGTTTCTAAAGCTTGGATGGTTCCATCCGCCTGCATCGCCATGATCGCGATGGTTCACCAGGGCTATGCCTGTGTTGATGGCGCGAATGATGTCTTCTGTGGTACCTGAAAAAGAGATGTCGGGCGGTAGCGGAGTATGATCGCTGTAATATTGTGGAATGCTTCCTGGTGTTTTGACATAGACACGGGTGCAATCGTACTGCCTTCGAATGAGAAAGTCGCGTGCTTGTTCGCTCAAGGCTATATAATCTCGTTCTGTGATTCCATCGCAATCTTGATCTTGGAAATACGAGGCAAACAGGACTTTTTTGCTGGCTGTGGCTTTTTCGTATGCTATA
>JAKLHB010000317.1 GCA_022710345.1 Planctomycetota bacterium | reverse complement strand
TTCATGCATTACTTTCTTCAGGTTGAACCTGTATCCATCATGCATTGTTTTTCCTTAGTTGCCAGTTTAGCACAAAAGTTCCCACGAAAAAAGAGTGTTTATAACGTTTTTTTTGAGATTGTATTAGTTCAGATGATAAGTAACAATTTGTAACCGTCGAGCATATTCATTCGGAGAAAGACCTTTGAGCTCACGTCCCCGCGTAGCCTTCTTTCTCAAAACGCGGGTACCAACGATAAAATGCTGTCCTACTCAGCTTCGCTTCTCGACAGGCATAGCTTATGTTACCCGTTTCTTCCCAGACTTCGAATAATCGCTTTCGTTGTGATGCGGTAATCGTTCCAAAATATGGCAATTTTTCACTCACTTGTTCTTCCTTTTTACTTTGGAGATTTTCTTATGGTTTTTAATCCTTTCTCTTAGTTCATTTGGCATTTTTGTCAATAAAATTTGTTACTTTTCGTCTGCATTATTACAAATTATGCAAAATTTGACATTTTTTGATAGACAAAATATTTTATTCGTGATAGAATCCTATAAATGAATTTGTAGAAACATCTTTTTATGAGGAGTTTATAGATGAAGACGAAAAATTTCTTGGTTCTTGCAGTATGCGTGTGTTGCTTGGGTTGGCTATTCGCTGAAGAACCGATGCAGAACCTGATTCGTACAGGGTTTAAGGCAGAAATAGAAAAATTGGATGCAGGTGTTGAAGACATTGGGTTCTTTCGAGAAATGGGTCTCAATGAGCTTACATCCAGGGTGCATTACTTAACGGCCATCATTGGAATTCAAAGCACGTCTTTTGGAGAAGCTTCGACACCCGGGTTGGAACTGTGCGTCTTATGGCACGATTTAGCTTGCATCTATACGTTGCTGGGGCCGGATTGTTTGAAAGTACAATATCCTAGCGTAAAGCCTGACTTTCCAGTGGCTCAAGGTGAAAGCATCGCTCATTTGCAATCGCTGGCTCAAGATCCTATGACGGTTGCTCAACAGCTTGAGGAAAGAACCAAAGAACTCGAAACAGTCATTGGCATTCAAAAATAGGGAGAACACCTCTAAGGAGCAGGGATTACTGCAAAACCTGCTCCTTTGAAATTTGATAACACTATGTTGCAGAAAGGATTGTTCCATGGTTAAATATTGTATTTTTTTGTTAGCCGCTGTGATGCTCCAGAATGTGTTTGCGCAACCCGTTCCAGTCCAAACGTCAGATGAAATTGCCTGGTATTACACCAGGATCATCCATCGCTTTGCAGCAACCCAGCCGGTCAAATTAGAGAGTATAGAATTGCCAGGCCTGAAAAATCTGAGAATTTTACGCTCCAGGTTATCTGCAGAAGATCAAAAATATCTTAAAGGAAAGATCATTGCATCTTGTCCTGACCCATTGCAAAAACAGTGTGTGTATCTTGTTTTTAAGCAACAGCCTATTTATGCTCCGCAGACAAGGGTTGATATTACGAATATGACCGACATATCCATGCGAACGTGGTTTTTATATATTACATTTTTGCAAGCCATGAAAGCACCGTTTGCGGAACGCCGGCAATTGCTGGAAGAATTCAATACCCTGCAGCAACAGGTTTTTGCTGAAGCAAATGGAGCAAGCATCTTGGCAGAAACCCATCGCGCGTTGCAAAATCATCCAAGCAGGTTGCTCGTATGGATCCGAGGGATTTTGCCAATCATCTGTGAAAAGCGCAGCGATACAGAAGCTCTATTGCGTGGCGATTGGCCAGAGCCTTGGACAACACTGCGGCCTATCTTTGAAGACGGGCTTAAAATTTTGGTAGATGAATACACTTCCCGTGGCCGAGGTTTGCTCACTGGCCTGCAACGATGGTGCCCTAGTAAAAGCATGGATCGCCCGGGCGTGCTCTTTCATCCAGCCTTCTTAGCCACGATGTGCAAAATTGCTGCAGAACCAGAGAGTGCTTCTGCTAGCAAGGTTTGGCACGCAATGGCCACGGTTGTGCTGGCTTCTGAAAATCTTGGATATAGCCTGCGTCAATTTACTTTTGCTGAATTGCCTTCAGAATCGAAATGGCTTCCTCAGATGATTTTGCTCAAGAATATAGTCCGGTTTCTTCCTAAAGCAGATGAAAATCTATGCCAAGCTTTTTGTTTATATCTCGCGCGATTGGCTGCTCAAGAACTGCCGAGCTTTCAAGAATCTGAGATACAGGCATTTTTAGAAACCAAAGCGTGGCCTGGAACCGAACCTTGGTCTTATATACGTCCTATTTTTGAGGAATCAGCAGGTATTTTGCTGGCAAAATTCTCACAAGGCAATGGATTAGAAAAAGGCCTGCCTTCTTGGCTGATCCAAACAAAAATGGGCGCTCACCCAATCTTTTTCGCAGCATTGTATCCTTCTTTAACCAAGGCTTTGGAAAATGCAAAACCAGAATCGCCTGCCTACCAAGGCGCGATGCAATATTTGGAATGGCTATCTAGTATGGCAGAAAGTAAAATCTATTTGCTCCACTTAGTAAAAAATGGCGAACAAGCGCTTAGTCCAGGCCATTGGCATATAGCCAGTTGTTTAGCCACATCAATGGCCAGACGCGGCTATGATTTAAGGACTCTGCCTGTTGAACTCCAGACAAAATTTTTGATCATCAAAGCCTTGCATATAGATGCTCCACAATTGCTTTTACTCAAGCAACTCAAAGAAATTCAACAGCAAATCATAAATCCTTTGCCTGGATCTAAGGATGAAAACATCATCCGATATGAAAACATACTCAATCAACTCCTGCCAGTTCTTCAAAAGAGCGATTCAAGATTTCAAGAAGCTTTGATTTCGATTGTTTATGATTTGGCCGGACAATGGGTGGTGCTATGCCCTGCAAAACGAAATGATCTCCTACAACAGATCATGGTTGCAATTTTGAAAACAAATAGATAGAAAGAAAGGAAATGCTATGCGATTTGCTAAAAAGCAGTTTTTTGTATTGATCATGTTTGTGCTTGGTCCAGCCTGCTATGGTTTTTTAACGGATGATATTTGGGGTGGAATCAAAAGCATTGGCTCAGGGGTTGGTGATTTTGTATCATCTGTAGCGCGCATTGGGGTTGATGGGCATGTACAGATCCAAGGACTCCAAGAAGCTTGCAAAAGTTTAGAAAGAGTAGCGAATCAATTATCGCAGGCAGCGGAAAACGCATCTGGCAATTTAAAACAAGGGATGCAAGACCTGGCAGCATCCTTACAAGAAATTGCTAAAATGCCCGCGGAAATAGATAAAATCCTTGGCAACCGCCTGCCAGAAATAGAACAACGCCTCAAGAGTTCCATCCAGCAGATAGAGAAAAGCGCGAGCAATATCGTTGCCGAAACAAGCCAAAAGCTTCAGGAAAACATTCGTTTAACAAGCCAAGAAGCGCAAAAAATTGTCCAACAAGCGAGCCAAGAAGCACAAATAAACATCAAATTGGCTAGCCAAGAAGTCAAAGAAATTTTGAAAAGAGCACAAGATTTAAGCCGAGAAATTACTAATCAACTTCAATTTATCATCGAGCATGCAGATGCAAAATTAAAAGAACGCATTCAGCAAATGGATGTTATGATTGAAGGCCGATTGGTGCAAATGGATGTTATGATCAAAGGCCGTTTGCAGGATATTCAAAAAATCATTGATGATATAGACAGCAAGCTCAACCAGTTGGTGGATAAGATAGATCAAAAGGCCAATGCCTTGGTGGATAAGATCAACCAAGATGTGAACCAATGGCTCGATAAAGCAAGCCACATTTCTGATGATACAATTCGCAAGTTTTTCCAAGAATTTCATCGAATGCAGCAAGAAGCAGTCCAGACAATTGGCCTGGTCGAGGATATGTCCAATAGATCCATAGACAGATTTGATAAAGTCATGGAGCAAAGATTGCGGCAGGTTCAGGTTTTAATGGAAAAAGGAACCCGCCGATTTCAGAGTGTTGGCTCTGTGCTAGGCACAGCCACGACTGTCCCTTTGATTTTAGGCATAACCCCTGGCCCAGTGTTTAGTGATTTTGATGCTCAGCAGACTATCCGGATTGCCATGATGAATTTTCCAGATGATGAAGGGGACTGGGCGGTTCGTGTTGTCCCACCAGAAACATCACAGGAATCTCCTCGTATTCCGCGTATCGCAGGGACAAACCCTGGCATGGAAGAACTCCTCATTTCAGGAGATTTTATCAATGAATTAACCCCAGATATCACGTATGTCCTTGAAGTTCAAAAGAGCTATACTAAAGAAGCAACCTTGATTTCCCAGGAAACAAATGTTCTGAAAGTAGCTCGATGCTTGATTTCTAAACAATCCAAAATTTTAGATCTACAGCTTGAACTACAGATTAGCGACGTAGATGGCAACACAATCTATCCACCCTCTGGCTTTGACAAAATTCCCATCAAGGAACTTTCTGAAACCCGGCCTTGGTTCATATTGGAAGGTCCCCATCTTCCTGCAATTCCAAAGCAAATTTCTTTACTCGGTTCTTTGCGCATAGGCCAGCTTAGCATACCTCTCAAAGAAGGTACCAGCAGTTTGCAGCTTAGTGCAAATCATTACACCGTCACCATCAGGATTCTCAAAGAGCCAGGATATAAAGTCTTTAAGCAACTAGAATGGGTCGCACGGCAGGATAGCGAGCGACTACTCAAAAAATTTCTCGAAGGGCAAAGCTCTGAAAACAAAGAAAAAGCCGCTGAAAATGCCTTAAATTATCTTTCTTTTCGCAGCAGCCTTCACGAAAGCCAAGGCAATTCGATCCGATATTTAGACCATTCGATCAATCCAGTTTATGTTGTGTATTTGCAAGTAACCGAAACTCCTTAATTTGCGATATGGATGGTGACGGCACTGGACCGACACTGCCATGAAAGAATTCAGGTTAATGATGTCTTAGCTGGCCTTGAATGCCTTAGCTGGCCTTGAAAGATAAGCTGTGATCGTTGCTTTTATTTCTTTGTAAAACATACAAAGAATCATGATTTGCTTTTCTCAAACAAAAAAGACTATGTTCAAAGCATAGCCTTTTTTGTTTTTCTTTCTTCAATTCTTGACAAATTTTTTTCCATGACCTCCTTATATTCGAACGAATTTGCCACGCTCTCATATTTTCCTTGTCCACAAAAAAGTAGAATTTCCTATTTTTTTCCTTTTTACCTGAAACCTACCTGAACAAAGGAAGACTTAAAGGCCGGAACCCGATGAACTGGTAGCGAAGGGACGGGTTGCCGACGTAACGATCCGCCGACCGGCAGAACAGTGCTTTGTAGTCCCAAGACCCCCCGCGACAGACGCGATAGGATCCAGCTATAACTCCTTTAGGATCAAAATTTTGTGACGTTTGATACTCTCCAAACCAATCAAAACACCATTCATAAACATTACCATGCATATCATATAGTCCATACGCATTGGCATTGGGAAGGCTTCCTGCTGCTACGGTTTTTCCGCGATATTGTCCCTTGCCTGCTCCTGCATAAGGATAGTTGCCATCATAGTTCACTATATCTGTCGTGATGTTCGGGCCAACATTAAACGGCGTTT
>JAKLHB010000316.1 GCA_022710345.1 Planctomycetota bacterium | reverse complement strand
GTCCTATACCCAGCAGAGACTCATCGCCAGGATTAGGCTCCTCTTCAGCAACAGGATTTTCTTCAGCAGCAGGCTCCTCTTCAGCAGCAGGCTCCTCTTCAGCAGCAGGCTCCTCTTCAGCAGCAGGCTCCTCTTCAGCAGCAGGGGCAACAAAGCGAGGCTTGACTGGAGGAAGGCTAGAAATAATGGGGAGAATTTCAGAATCAGATTCTTCAATATGCCCTGTGGGCATCTCAGAATCTTCTCCTGGTTCTTGAGAATTTTTGAAAGTAGCTGCTAATTTTGGGGATAGCATTTGAGATGGAGGTGTGGTTTCCTCCATTTCTTCCTCGTCCACATCTTGATGCAATGGAATGCTTGATTTAGGAGCAATCTCTGCTGTAGGAGGATATTTGGGTTGTGAAGGGATGCCTGATTTGGGCGCAATCTCTGCTTTGGGTTGTGAAGGGACACCTGATTTGGACGCAATCTCTGCTTTGGGTTGTGAAGGGATACCTGATTTGGGTGTAATATCTGCTTTTGGTTGTGTAGCTGGTTTAGATGATGTTGCTTTAGATCCCGAAGCCTCTACAATCGCAGCAGAAGGAGTTGCTGGGGCAGACGATTGCCTCACTTGCGACTCTCCAGGACTTTGTTTCAATTGCGAGTCAAATTGTGAACTTTGGCCTGCCATAACATTGAGCATGGAGTCCAATTCCCGTTGTTTATCTGAACTAAGATAATCGCTACTTTTTTGGCGAATTTCATTCATCACTTGCTGATTCGCATCATCAAACATAGATTCCCAACCAGCCGTTACCTGTTGCTGCTCTGGAATAGTTTGCGTCTGCATCACTAATTGCTCGGATTCAGTGACAAATTGGGCCAGCGTGGCTTTTACTTCGGATTGTAGCCCAATGTATACTAAAATTTCTTTACCAGTTTCTGCCTGAATTTCTTGAAGCATTTCTGGAGTAGCAGGATCAGCTAATAAAATAGTCAAAATATTATTAAATTGGTCCAAAGGAATAAAATGATATTTAATAAGAAGGGATTTGGGAACTTGTGCAATGAGTTCTTCTAAAAGACTGTAATTTCCCAAAGATAAAAAAGGGAGTTGCAGTTCTCGGCATAAAGCATGGGCTAATGTAAATTCATCAATGATCTTTGTTTCCAGCAATACTTCTTGCAGTGGCTTTCCTGCCATTTGCGATTGTTGAATGGCTTCTCCCAGCTTATCTTGTTTTACATATCCTGCATCAAGCAGAATTTGTTCTAATTTTTTTTGGGCTGCTTTTTCCAAATTTTTCATAGAAATTCCGCGCGTCATTTTTACTCTGTAAAAATAACGCGCGTCCAAAAATGTTAGGCAATAGGCAAAATTTGTTTTGCACTTTGATTTGAAAATCAAAGATTAAGAAAACAAGTGTAAGCGAACAAACTTAGAAATCTTTGAATTCTTCTTCTTTGAGAGGTATAACATCTTCTGGTTTTACAGGCAATCTATCTTTTCCTGGGCGTACAGCTACTGTAGGCTTTACAGCTTCTGCTGATTTGGAAGTGATTGCTGGAACTATTTGAGCACGGCCTTTTCTGCCAAATGTCCTCTGTTCCACGCTCAGAGATGAGGCGCTAGCAGCCTGTGTTCCACTGATCAAACTCGAAAGGTGATGAACTGTGCTGCCCAAAGAAACTGCCTGAGAATTGAGCTCTTCGCTAATCGAAGCGCCTTCTTCGGCATTGGTAGCATTAGTCTGCACGACCTTATTCATATCTGTGACCGAAGTCATGATTTGATTCAAGCCGCGAGATTGTTCTTGGGTAGCAGCAGCTACTTCAGCAGCGAGTTCAGTAACTTTGCTGGCTTGGGTTACGATTTGCACAAAGATTTCCATAGTTTTTTGGCTTTGCTCTGAGCCACTTCGAATTTCGTCGGTTGCTTCGAGCACAAGTGCAGCAGTGGATTTTGCAAATTCGCCGGCTTTGCGCGCTAGCGTGCGGACTTCTTCAGCCACAACAGCAAATCCACGTCCATGTTCACCAGCACGAGCAGCTTCAACGGCTGCATTGAGTGCAAGCATGTTGGTCTGGAATGCGATTTCTTCGATGTTGCGGATGATTTTTTCCATTTCTTTTGCAGTTTCAGAAATCATATTCATGCCTTCATTGAGAGAAGTCATGTATCCATTGCCGCTTTCAGCCAATTGCTGAGAGTCTTTTGCAATCTTTTCAGCTTCGGCTGCGTTATCTGCATTTTGCTTGGTCATGGATGTGATTTCTTCCATGGATGAGCTGATTTCCTCCAAGGTGCTGGCTTGCTCAGATGCGCCTTCAGATACTTCTTGGTTGGCTTTGGAGAGTTGTGTGGAAGCAGAGGCCACTTGTTCTGCTGCAGAATTCAACTGCTCTGCGACTTTGATCACAGGTACAGAAATCGAACGAGTGAGCAATGTGCTTAATCCTAGACCAACAGCAATGGTGATGAGTAAGAATAACAAAATGGTTTTGCCTGCTGTGTTGGACATGCTTAAAATCATAGCCTGGCTGCGGTCGCCTTTTACCCACGCATCTTTTCCTGCTGTTTGGGCATTTTCAACCACAGTCTCAACAGCTTTTTTGAGCACAACATACATCTGCACACGTTCTTGGTCGCCTTTGATCCATGCTTCGGCTGCTGCAACATATTCTTGGGTTGCTTTTTCTGCTTTTTGAATGCGTTCTTGATCTTTTTTGGTCACAGAAACTTTTTCTAAGTCTCTATACAATTGCGTGAGCAATTGTACTTGTTCTTTCATAGCCGTATAATCTTGTTCTTTGAGTTTAGTGATGTAGTCTTTTTCATGGATTCGAGCTGTATACGCTGTTTGTGTAATGTCTGCAACAATAAATACAGAATCTGCGAGTTTATTAACATTAAGCTGTTTTTGAGTTTGGTAGGTTACCGCAGCTTGGAGCACAGAGTCTCCAGCTTGGTTCATGGTCTCTTCATTGTCTAACAGCTTTTTATGATTGTCCACCCATGTTTGAGCTGCACTAGCATATTCTGTAGTAGCCCTGCTGGCGCGATCAATTTTGTCTTGATCTGCTTTGGCCAAGGAGATGCGAGCAAGATCATTATAGAGACGATTGAGTGTTTTGAGATTTTCTTGAATTGTCAGCCATACTTTTTGGTCTGGTGCAAGCATGTAGGCTTTTTCGTCCAAACGGATGGCTGCTGCAATTTGTGCGATTTCGTTAACAATAAACACAGATTGAGCAATTTTTTCCACACTGGCTTCTTTGGCAGCCAAATAATTTGAAGCTTCGCGAGCTACAATATTGCCATCATCATCCATTGATTTAGCGAGGTCAGCGAGTTTGAGGCTCTTGTCATCTTTCTTTTGTTCTGCAACCCAGGCACGTGCGCTGTCTCGATAATTTTCGGTAGCTTTGCGAGCAGAGCTAATTTGCTTTTTTTCTGTATCATCTGGATGCAGTTTTTCAAGCTTATCATAGCATTCCAAAAGCACGATGAGATTGCGTTCCATGCCGTCAAAATACCGGATTTCTTTGGAAAGCATATAGGCTTTTTCATTCATACGGATTTCAAAAGCCAAGGATTGAATGCGATTCACAATCGTCAAAGCCTGACGGTTTTCTTCGTATTCAGCTTTTTTAGCAGCCATATAGGCCTTGGCTTCTTGAAGCACAATATCACCGGTATCATTCATTTTCTGGGTTTCAGCTCTTGAAACTTTTTCTATTTTTTCCCAAGCCTGAGCATTGGTCCAATATTCATCTGTGGCTTGGCGAGCTTGAGCAATCAATCTATTTTCTTCAACATTAGGATTTAGGTCTTCTAATTGTTTATATGCTTTCCTGAGTTCAGCAATGTTACGCCGCATGTTTTCAAAATACTTTGGCTCTTTTTCAATGATGAATAAATGCTCATATAAAATAGTCTCTAATGCCAATGCATGGATGTGGTTGACAATGGCTAAACCATCCTTGTCCTGGATGTATTCTTTCTTCTTGTCAGCCATGTATGCCATGGCCTCACCATTCACAATCTCACCTTTAGCATCCAATAATTCTTCTATCTTGGCATTGCGTTTGAGAACTTGAACGGTTTCTTGGAAAAACTTATCAAAGTCTTGTGTTTGCTCGCGTGTTTTTTTTGCGTTGATTTCTAGCTCTTTATCTTTGAAATCCACTGCAATTTTTTCTAAAGCATTCAAGGTCTCGTATAATTTTTTGATATTGTCATTCACTAGAGGAACTAAATCATCTCGTTTATAAATAAAATAGTTTTTTTCTGCCGTTAAAGCCAAGGCTGCAACTCGTTCTACATTAGTAGCTCCTTGCACGGCGGGTAATTCATAAGTAGATAATGTTACTACTTGACCATTAATGTTGGAGAATACCACATAGCTGGTAATTCCTAAACAAGCTAGAAGAAATAGCACTAGCCCGAAACCAGCAAACAATTTAGTGCTTAATTTCAGATGCTCAAACATACATAATACCTTTCTTAAGAAAACTTGCTAGCGATTGACGGATAGCATAGCTGATTTTAATATCTCCTCAGCAATATTCGCTAAGGGCATTACTTTATCCACTGCACCTAATGCAATGGCTTCTCGCGGCATACCAAACACAACACAGGATTTTTCATCTTGTGCAATGGTTGTGGCACCTGCTTTTTTCATTTCTAAAAGTCCTTTGGAGCCATCATAACCCATACCAGTTAAAATGACACCTATGGCATTCGATCCGGCTTCGCGAGCCACAGATCGAAACAGCACTTCAACAGATGGTTTATGATAGCAAACTTGACCTCCTCCTCGCAATCGTACCACATAGCCAGTAGAAGAACGAGCTAGCAGCATATGCTTCCCTCCTGGTGCAATGAGTACTTTACCTGGGAGGACTTGATCTCCATCTTCTGCTTCCTTGATCTGCATAGAGCATTCTTCATTGAGATGGTCGGCAAACATTTTGGTAAATTGCGCTGGCATATGTTGAACCACACCAATTCCAGGAATT
The DNA here is from genome assembly GCA_022710345.1 of Planctomycetota bacterium. Taxonomy (GTDB): domain Bacteria; phylum Planctomycetota; class Uabimicrobiia; order Uabimicrobiales; family JABWCH01; genus JAKLHB01. The sequence continues at coordinate 575 of JAKLHB010000316.1, read as the reverse complement.
GTAGCAGGCAATCGAGTGAAAATTGTTTTAAGGGCTTGAGTCCCGCCTGTGGAAGAACCTATGGCCACAATTTTTTTCAAAGCATTCTTATCCCCTGCAACAATAGGGGTAACAGGGCCTTGATGTGGTTCTGGGTGAACAAATTTAGCTTTTGCTGCAATTTTAATTTTATCAATGAGTTCGTGTCCCATTTCTGCCACACTATGAGAACCACCTGGTTTTTGTAGAACCTCTACAGCCCCTAATTCTAATGCTTTGAGTGCATTATGGCAGCCACGCTCTGTATAAGAACTTAAAATAATCACAGGCAATGGATAGTGCTCCATCAATTTTTTTAAAAAAGAAAGCCCATCCATTTTTGGCATCTCTAAATCCAAGGTTACCACATCGGGTTGAAGCTTGACAATTTTATCTCGTGCCACATACGGATCTGGGGCTGTGCCTACTACTGTGATTTTTTGATCCAACTGCAATTGTTCTGTTAAAATTCTTCGAACAATTGCCGAATCATCTACCACCAATACTTTGATCGGTTGAATGGTCATGGCTCACCTATGATATGATTTGCCTAAGGC
>JAKLHB010000315.1 GCA_022710345.1 Planctomycetota bacterium | reverse complement strand
TTTTTTGATTGATACAGATTAAGGATCTTTTTTTAGTATATTCTAGCATAACAAGTTAGAATTTCCGAAAATCCACAAATGTAGATGACTGAAACACTAAACCTCTCCCAATATTCTAAGCAGCGATGGTATAGAAAAATGGTTATCTCCAAAAAAAAGCAATTTTTTTCTCGGAGATGATAAAACATGGCCAAAAAAGCATTCGGGCAATGGTTTAGCAATGAGGCTGGCTTTTTTTAGAACCCAATGAAAGGAAAGCCAAGTTGCTTTCTTTGGCTTTCTTAGCTCTAAGAAAACGCTCTCTTCTTGCTAGCGGTATTTCCTGATTGTCAACTTTCTTATATTGATTCAATCTCCTGAAGCTTGGCAAAGCCTTGAGAAAAAGCGCCCTCATTGATGAGGGCGCTTTTGGTTTGTGGGTTCTTGGTTATTGTTCGCTTTTTTGCCTGATGAATCGGAAATACAGAGCTGCGATCACGATCACGACACCGGTGATGACCAAGAGCAGGCCTTGTAAAATGCCATGTTCAAGGCCGTATTTGATGATATAGCCTAAGATATCAGCGATGAGGAATGTGGCTGCAAGGTAGAGATAGAGGTTGTTTTTCCAGATCACGCCTAGGATAATTCCAACCAGGGCAAAGCAGCCGAGCACTACCGAATAGATCGGATCGTCAAGTTTGAGGATCACTTGGATCGAGGAAGTGCCATAAATAAAGAGCAGGCCAACAAGCCGCAGGGTGTATAGAAGGTTGCGATGGATTTCGCGGTTGTGGATTTCTCCGAGTAAAATGAGCGTGAGGCCTAATGGGATACCGTAGAACTGTGGGTCAATGATGGCTTGGGATCGCCAGAATTGAAATAGGGCCAGGTTGAGCAAGATCAATGCCAGGAACATTGGCCATTTTTTTAGGGTTGAGAAATAAATGATGCCAAAATGAACCGCAGCAAGGATGCAAACTGTGCTCCCTGGGACAAACATATCCCAAGGCTTGTACCAGATGACTGCCAAAGGTAGTCCATACGCAACAACTTTATATGCAAAGGCTTGGGATAGGTCTGCAAATTTTTCCAGGTATTGATAAATTTGGAAAAGCGTGATGGCCAAAACAACCAAGGCGTGTGCATCATACCCTTGTAGGAATTCCAGCCAAGGGGTGCGCAGGCGTAAGAAATAATATAGGCCAATGATCAAGCCTTGGAGGCTATAGTGTGGAATGGATGTGGCAAAGAGTGTGCACAGCTTCATAGAAAGAGCAATGGTACAAGCAAATGCAATGGTACAGAGAGTGGTGTGCATGGCGTATGCTGCTTCAGTGATTTTGGGTGTGGATGGGCTAATGAGTATCACTGCTCCCAGAATGAACACAGTGGCCAGGATCGAGAAAAACAGAGCTAATCGAGGCCATTCTGTGACAAACACAGCAAACTTTGGCATGCGGTCTGGCTTGAGCCATTTGCCCAAACAAAGCCAGCCAAACCCAATGATGCCCGTGACAATGGCCAACAGAGGCAAGATCAGGGCCGGAGGCTTTCCGGTTTTTGGGATCACATAGAAAATCAAGAAAAAGACCGCTAAGAGCAAGTTCACACTATAGAGGCGCAGGAGCCATTTTCCTTGATTGGCCATGGCTTGGAGTAAAAGATAGAAACTCGTGATGAATAAAGTCAAGAATGTAATTGGCGACGAAATATGGAGTTCTGTCAAAAGGATGGAACCCGCTGCAAGCCATATACTCACACTATACCACATATTTTTGGTTTTACGGCCAACCAAAAGGCCTACAATTGCCAATAAACTGGCTTCTAGCGCAGGCGGCGCATACTGTGTCACTGGAATATTCGCCATGAAATGGCCGACTGGGCTTAAAAGCCCTAAGCTGATAATCGAAGAAATGAGCAAAAATGGCTTATCTGGACTCACAAAGGATACATGAATGCAAGTGATAATACCAAATAGACAACTGAGGAAAAGGGTTGTATAGTGATCACCAATTGCTATACAGAAATTTGGGTTGGTTAAACCTGCCAGAGAAAGGATGCCCAGGCCATTGACGATGGTCAAAATTGTGATTGCCCAACTCAACCCGGATTGACTTGCGAGCAAGCTGTTCCAACATAACCCATGCCATGTATACACTTTTTTGCAAAATCTAAGTAGCAAACTAATGTTGGCAATAGCGAGCCAATACGCAAGAGCAACAGCAGCATCTCTGGTCCATTGGAAAAAGATAAAAAAGAATCCTGCAAAGCTCAAGAAAATATAGGTGAGCAAGAACGCTCCCTGTTTGGGCACTTGAAGGGTTGACAGTAAATATCGGCATCCCAGGATTAAGGCCACGCATGGGATCCACCAACGCTGCGTTTGAGGTACGACAAAGTAAGTATAGACTGCAAAGATTAAAGCCAAAAATACAAAGAATCCACTGACTGTATGCTCTAGCAATTCTGTGGCTTCAGATGGAGCTTCTGCCCCGACTGCTTCTTTTTTGCTTGGGATAGCCCATGCACGAATGGTCACAAAAATGGCCACCATACTGATGATCAAGGTAGTGACCACTGGGTCCATTCGATTCCAGTTGTGCAAAACAAGCATAAAAGCTGCAAAAAAAAGTCCAAAATTGCTCAAAGATTCACGCAATCGTTCGGATTTTGTCCAAATAAATCCCAGGTGTGGCAATGCAGCAAATAGAGCAAATGCAACTGCAATATCATATTGATAGAGCCAAGGACACCAATCCAAACGGAATCTGAGATAGTAATAAAGCATGGGAAAAACCGAAAGTGCAACATAATGGGCTAATGGGAATCTTGGAAATAAGCCAAGCCAGATAAAAGCCGGAACACTAGCCAGCATGACCACTATAAAGCATACGCTTAAATACCAATCCGGGGATAGAGGATAAGCATACGCTTGCAAGAGCATCAACACTAAAGCAAGGTAAAGCAAGAATTGGCTGATGTCTTTGACTAATTCAGAGACGGCCTTTTTAAAGGCATACGCATAAGCCATGATGCTATTGGCGATCAAAATACCAACAATCGCTGCAATTTCCGGCGGTCCTGTGCAGAATGGACGATGATAAAGATAAGAAGCAAGCAAGGTTGTACCTACCAAGGCTAATAGCACATACAACAGGTACAAGGCTGAAAATTGAGGATGCGCATGGTATAAGACCAGCACTAATAAAGCAATGATCAACAATGCCAACACACAGGAAAATTGGCTATAGCATATCAGAGAATAGATTGCAGAAGTACTTGCGCAAGTAATGCCCCATCCAAAAAGTTCAGGTACTTTGAATTTTTGATGGACTACACTGGCTCCTAGCCCGACCAGAGCTAATTCAACAGCAGCAAAAGAAAATGCCTGCGTTGCATCCAACCATCGAGTGATGTAGGGGAACCAAAGCACAATGAGGCATAACGTACCCCAAAATCCATTGGCAACACGGAAACGGATTTTTTGTTGATACAAGCCCAGCACAGACCAAATGCCAAGTAATCCCAACAATGTGATGAACCAAATGAGGGTGTGGTACTGAAAGAGAGCTTGGGCAATTGCAGATGTCGCAAACGTCAGCGAAGGCACCCAACGCATAAAGCTTAGCCATAAACCAAAGATAAACACGACTCCAAGAGCACAAAAGATATTGGCCATTTCAGCCATCACCTGCCATAGAGTTTGCCCATTCCACTGGACTGAGCTTGTGGCAAAGGAATAAACATATTTCGTCTGCTTGAGTCCGTGTGTCACCAACAATCCTACACCGAGCGCAATCAACATGGCAAGACCATGCCAATACCAGGGGAGAATAGCCTGGATCACATAAATATAAATAATGAATGTGTATAGATAGAATATTGCTAAATGGCCCCAAGCCAATTCCTGGGTCTTGCTAAAATACAAGAATGCATGAGCAAAAATCAGCAAGGCCCAAACCAGCAAAATTGAATCGCTTTGGCCTAGCACATATAAAGTACAGAACGCAATGACATTGGCAGCACTGAACACAATGCTCCAATGGTCTAATGGATTGCGCAGCGTAGGAATCCATAATGCTGCCACTCCGTATGCAATGGCCAGTCCCATGATGCTTAGAGCATAAGCAGTCCATGTAGATTGGTTGGCATCTAGCCCTAAAATAATCGTGAATAAGAAGGCAAACAATCCAGGATACGCCAATGACGGAGCAGGGGCAGCATAGCGAATGACCAAAAAGAGCACTCCGGCAATAAAGCTCATGCGTGCATACAATGGAAAGGTATCGGTCGCAATTTGAGGAATCCAAGAGGCAGTGGCCCAATCAATTCGCCATAATACCACATACGTGAGTGCTAAAGCCAGGGTCATGGCACTATACTGATGCAATACATCTGATGCCAATGCAAGCCTTGGATTCTTGGACAAAGGCCACGCAACCAAGACAAAAACCACGCACACCATAGCTTGTACCCAAGGAATTTGGTATGCGAGCGCAGCCACTGCTGGGAAAAGATAGATCGTGACTAAAGCCTGGTTGAGAATGATAGCTGCCGCATAAATGGGCAAACGGTGTTGCCGTTGTAGCCCGGCTAATGCAGCATAACCTGAGCAAGCGAGCAAGCAGCCAATGGTGGAGTAATCAATTTGCTGCTTACTTAAGGTCAAGAATGTGGCCAACACATAAACAAATGTCCATGTCAATGTTGCATAAGTTCGCAGCACTAAGCTAGGCCCCAGAGCTTTGAATTTCCGAAGCATCTGTTCTAAGAGCCACCAAATGAAGCCTAATCCTGCAAACACAAGACCAACATTTGCATGGCTGTATCCAGAAGAATACAAAACATGGGACATAGCAACCGAGATAACAATGGGCATCCAGTACAGAGGGATATAATTTTTCTTATATAACAGCCATACTAAGAACAATGCGCTGGCAACCAAGACTGTGAAAGAAATCATAGGGTCTTGGGTGAAAAAGATGCAGAGTGTAGCAATGAACCAAGGTAAAGATGCAGCATTAGAATACGCTGGTATATTGAAGTTTTGGCCTATAGCTGCAAGGATAAAGGGGCCAAAGATAATGACAAAGACACTTAACCATTCTGGCTGCATCCAAAAATCAGACGTGAAAAAGACTACATAGCCGATTGCCATAGATAGGCCAGAAATAATGAGCATTGGCTGGAATAGCAATTGATGAGCGTCTAATTTTAATTCAATGCTTGGCCTTTGAATATGAATCAGAGCTAAAGTCAAGCTTTTCCAATAGTGCAATAAAATGGCTAGAATGGCTAAAATATAGGCATGAATGCTGAGTACAGATCCAAAGAATTGAGAGCTAGTACTCATATAGTTGGACAAAAGCCATAAACCAGGTGCCTGGCAAAGGCAAAAGAAAACCCAAATGATGGGCTGTTGCAGCACCAGCACTGCGATCATCCAAAGGAAACCTGCAACAAGCCACAATTCAGCATGGACTAAATGATCTATGGGTGAACCCAGGAAATGATACCCAAGCCAAATCGTTGCCCCAACAAGCAAAAGCAAGAAGCTATCGCATAATTCATTGCATGCATAGTTTTTAAACACTATGGGACATAAACC
>JAKLHB010000314.1 GCA_022710345.1 Planctomycetota bacterium | reverse complement strand
CAGCGTTTATTGTGATCAGTTTTAGCTTGCTGCCTATTGAAAATTTCTGGATCAATATGGGCCTCAATGCAGCCAATAGCTTTGGAATTGCCCTCATTTATTTTATCATCATTGATTTAGATTATCCTTTTGGCGGAGTATGGTCGCTTAAGTCAGAAGCATTTGAAGAATTAAGAAAAAAATTGGAATAAATACTCTACCCATCTAAGAGACAAAGTATTATGTTACGCACGGTGGAATAACACCAGCAGATATCTATGCTTAAAAATCAAGAGACAAAAGTATCAAGAAAATGCGAGTTACCGCACTTTTCAAACAGATTCAATACAATATCCAGCATGAGTAAACCAATCTGGGCAGTATAGCAATTTTATATTGAATTCAATCGGGAAGCGCAGTATGCGGACATTTCTATACCTTTGTCTCTTTATAGAAAGAGGCTAATTATGTCTGTTTATCGAAAAACACTCGTGGTCGTTATTTTAATCCTGGTTTTGAACTACCTATTGACCTTGCATCCCGCTGCTACGATCCAGCTAGGACTTCTCGAGGTATTTTTTAACATCTTTGGTGTTTTGTACGCTATTATCATAGGCTTTGCAATATACGTAGTTTTGGACAACTACAATCATATCAAGTCCTATATAGACTGCGAAATCAACGAACTGCAAGATTTGCGCGACTACCTCATTTATGTAGATGAGCAAGAAGACCTGAGAAAAGAAATCAAAGCAAAAATCAAGAAATATGTAGAGTTTGTGATCCATGAAGAATGGCCAGCCATGGAGTCATATAAAAAAATAGATATGGACACACCGCCAATTATCTATGAAATTATGGTTGCCATCAACAAAATCAAAGTGAATAATCCAAGTGACCAGGTAGCTCTGGAAAAATTGATTGGCAGTGTTGCAGGCATCACCACATATAGGACAAATCGCTTGAGCGCTAGCCTGGAAAGATTGCCAATGTTAATGAGGCATCTCATCGCCATTCTTTCAGCATTTATTGTGCTCAGTTTTACCTTGATACCTATTGAAAATTTTTGGGTCAACATGGGACTCAATGCCATCAGTGGCTTTGGCATCTCTCTCATTTATTTTATCATTGAAGATTTAGATTATCCTTTTGGTGGTGTATGGTCTATCAAACCCGAAGCATTTGAAGAATTGATGAAAAAATTGGATTGATTCGCTAACACTTTGAAATTTAGATAGTTGCAAGATATATAAAATTATTACCGATTGATTCATAGCTGATTATGAATCAATCGGTATTTTTTTGACCATTTTATTTTTATAGAAAACAAAGCATTTTAGATCATTTTAGATTTCTAGGTAATATTTTCTTTTATGGAAATACATCATTTTCTAAGTTATAATATTTTTTTATAATCCCGCAACTCTGGCCGAAGCCAGAGTCATCAATTTATTCTTTTTTGTTGATTTTGTAGGAGGATGCAGATTTTTGTTTAATGATCTGCATAAAACTGTATGAAACTTTGGCAAATGGTGGCTTATGTAATTTTAGGTATGTGTTCAGTTCATGCAGCCAATCTCATTGTAAATGGGGATTTTACCGCTGGAAATACTGGATTTACATCAGCATATCCCTATGTAGTATCAAACATAAATGCAGGAGAATATGGTATTGCTACCAACCCGCAAGCCTGGAATGTTAACTATGCTTCATTTGGAGACCACACAGGTTCAGGCAAGATGATGGTAGTGAATGGTGCGACTGCTCCAATGTCTGTGTGGAAGGAAACTGTAACTGTTTCTCCTAACAAGTCATACAAGTTCTCAGCCTGGATTGCAAGCGCGTATTACTTAAATCCAGGAGTTATTTTGTTGCGGATCAATGGAACAGACTTACTTTCTTTTACACCTGGGACCACTACAGGAAAATGGTATTCTTTTGCTGCAGGATGGTATTCTGGTTCAAGCACTTCTGCTGTACTAGAGATTATGAATACGAGTACTGAAGCCACTGGCAACGATTTTGTTTTGGATGATTTAGTATTTGATGAATCTACGGACTACATTGGTATCCATGACAACCTGACAGAAACATATACAAACAGCGTGCAAATGCAATCAACCACCACGCAAATTGCCCAACAATTCATTGCAAGCCTTCCAATCATTCGAGAAATACATCTCAATCTGTTTGCGGCTGCTCTACCAATTGATTCCTTGTATAATGTTGAAATCTGGGGTTTTAACACAAGTACCAACAAGCCTAGTTCTTTGGTGGCTACTGTAGCTACAAACCAGCCTATTCCAGGTACAACTAATTCAACCAATACAGTGTCCTTCACAGGGCTCAACATTACCTTGACAAAAGATGCAAAATACTATGTTCTTTTACGCTATAATAGCTATGACGGGAATGACTTAAAATGGGGCTATACATCTAGTACCTCTGGTATTGATCTTCCAAGTTTTAAGACAACGTCTTCGGATAACGGCTCAACCTGGACCACTCCTTCTCAATCCAACCCTCAACGCATGAGAATCATGGCCAATACACCTACTGCCATTGATCTTGTTTCTTTCAAAGCGCAACGAATGTCCGACTATATTCTGGTCACCTGGGAAACCGCCACTGAGATTGAGAACGCTGGTTTTCATATATGGCGGAGCGAAAGCAAAGATGGCCCGTATGCCCGCGAAACTGGGTTTATTCTTCCATCCCAAGGCGGGGCCAGTTATGGAGCAAAGTATCTTTGGCAAGATTTTCGTGATGTAGAAAAGGTGCACTACTATAAATTGGAGGATATTGACTACAATGGCAATAGCACTCTTCATGGGCCTATCACCATGGAAGCAGCAGAGTAATTTTAAATGCAAAGGTTATAGTGTTTTTGGAGAACAACTCAAAAAAACATTGCTGTTGGCAAACCAACGCTGCTGAATGAGCACATGGCAGTCAAGAATTGCCAATTGGCATAATGGGTCCCAAAAATTCATTCATAAGAAAAGGCTATGTTGCAACATAGCCTTTTCTTATTGCAAAGTACAGATCATTGTCAGCTTTTTTGCAATCACTTCTGCAATTTTTTGCACCCAGGGTTGTTGCAAAATTGTATGGTGTGTGCCTTCTATATTCACTATTTCTAATCGCGTGAGATACTGTGGCCAAGCAAGATCTGGTTGTGTGGTCAGGGCCAATGTCGGAAGATCGCAGCGTTGGATTGTATGATCATAAAGAATGGCTTCGTTTTGGGCAAAGACATCAAGCCAACGTTGGGCTGTCTTGGAGTGAATGCCTTTGGGAATGGTGCCTTGGGCTTGCCCTAATGTTAAGATTTTGGCAACCTGCTCTTCTTGGCTTAGAGGCCGCAATTCATCAGGGTGGATCTGCACAGCAAAATTTTGGGCTAACTTGGCTAATCTGTCTGTGAAGTCTAAATTGGGCCGTTTTGAAGGATCAGGGACCTGGCTATCGAGTAAAATACAAAGTTTGGTAGATGTTGGCAGTCGTTGTGCTAATTCAATGGCCAAAATTCCTCCCATAGACCAGCCTAGCCAAATATAAGGGCCTGGAATTTTTGTAGATTGTAAAATAGTGATGTATTCATCTGCTACTGCATGAATGCTCAGTGGCAGAGGATGGTCGGGATTTAAGCCAGGTGCCTGGAAAATATAAAATGGCTGGGATTTGCCTAAACATCGGGCCAATTCAAGATAGCAGAATCCATGCCCGCCTGCTGGTGGAAGTGCTAAGATTGGGACGGCTTGTTTTTTAGGAACAGCAGAAGTTTCTGGACATTGATGTTTGCTAATACTGCTGACAGCAGCCTGGTCGAAATGTTCACTGGCAGCCTGGTCTAAATTAGAGATTGGATGCACAGTTAGCAAGCATTCGGATGGGGATTCTGATTTTCCAAGGCGTATAAGCTCGGCTACAGAAGCAATGGTAGGTTGTTCTAGAAACTTAGCCAATGGTAGAGACTGGCCAAATGTTTCTTTAATCCGTACAATGAGTTGTACCATGCTCAGGGAATCTCCGCCTAGCTCAAAAAATGGATCATGGATTCCAATGTTGGATCGAGCTAAAACTTCTTGCCAAACTTGGCATAGCCGCCATTCAATTGGATCTCGTGGATCAACAAACTGTCTGGGCATTGATGGTGCATCATGTTGCTTGGGCCCACTATGGATGGCCTGTCCGCCACTAATCTGACTTGGGGATAGCTGAGGTTGGAGATCGTTACTTTTTGGAGTGCTGAACGATATAGCTTGCCTGGGTTCTTGATCAATCAGAATATCCAAGATAAATTCTACTTCTTGCAGCAACTCTTGCACAGTAGCTTGTGTAAATAAGTCTGTATTATATTCGAGCACACCGCTCAAAGCTGGGTCGTCTTCCCATATTCCGAGCAGTAGGTCGAATCTTGAACGATTGGGCTTTGTTTCTATGGTTTCAATCTGCAAATGCGGGATCTGTAAATGCAAAGCTTTTGGTGGATAAGGCTGCCAGGCAAACATCACTTGGAAAAGGGGAGTGAATCTTGTGTCTCTTACAGGCTGAAGCCGTTCCATCAGCATTTCCAAAGGTAAATTTTTATGGCTATACGCCTGGAGTACATTGGTGCGAATATCTTGTAAGAAATCAGCTAGGGTTTGCGATGATAAAATATGGATGCGAATGATCAAAGTTTGCACAAATGCACCAATTACGTTTTGCATTTCGAATGGGCGATCTTGAATTGGAATGCCAATGCCAAAATCATATTGTTGGCTACGATGAGAAAGAACCAAGGCAAATGCTGTCAACGCAATCATCGAAGGAGTAGTGTTGGTCGCTTGAGCCAATGCTTTGATTTTCGACAAGGAACCTGGTTTGGTTTGGAACGAAACGGTTGAACCATGGTGCGTGTATTGCCTCTGTCTTGGGAAAACAGTTGGCAGTTGCAAAATAGGAATATCTCGTAACTGAGTACACCAATACGCTATTTCAGATTGCAAGCTTTCTGTTGTGAATTGTTTTCTTTGCCAAGCACTATAATCTACATAATCAAGAGGTAACACATTGGAGCCAGAGGCCAGGGTGCCTTGTATGAGTTGAGTGTATTCATGGCTTAATTCTTTCAGCAAAATCGGCACAGAGCCATCGCAAGCAATATGATGTGTCACCAATAGGAGCACACACGCTTCAGATTGAGGAAATAAATGTGCTCTCAGGAGAATGTCTTGCTCAAAGTTAAAAGGCTTGGCCATGATTTCTTGGCACCGTTGCTGCAAGGAGATCAGGTCTAGAGGAGCAGGTTCGACGACTAAACAGGCATGAGGAGCAGGCAAAATTTTTTGCAAAAGCATGCCATTTTTCATAGTAATCGAAGTCCTCAGACTTGTCTGGCGTTCCAAGATTCTCAAAAGGCTTTGTTCAAGGATCGAAACTTGTAGCTCACCTTGAATTTTCAAGGCAATTGGGATAATATAAGGCAGTTGCGATTGATTTAACTGGGACAAAAGCCAAAAGCGCTGTTGAGCAAATGAGATTGGCTGCGGCATTTCTTTAGATACGGATTGGATAGGCAAATTTGGTTGTTTATTTTTTTGCATTACCTGGGACTGAAGAATGCTGGCTAA
>JAKLHB010000313.1 GCA_022710345.1 Planctomycetota bacterium | reverse complement strand
GCGTTCTTCAATCTTTGAACCCTGCTGCGTTCCTTGACTTGATGGACCCTGCTGCGTTCCTTGACTTGATGAACCCGGCTGCGTTCCTTGACTTGATGAACCCGGCTGGCCAAGTTCTGTTTTGCTCAACACAGTTTCCAAGCTAAAGCTCAAAGGCGACTTTGCAGTCGGCCACTGTCCTTTAGCGACATTTTCAGGCTCATCGCCTCGGAATATCAGAAAGCTATATTTTGCATAATGAGGGAGCTTTCGCCACAATCCAGGCCAGGCTGCTGTGTTTTCGCCTATGATCCAAGCTATGGCAAATTCTGGGTTATTGGGATGTGCACAAGTTAAGACAATCCAATGATCTTTCCAAGGATATAGTTTTCCATCTACGGTTAATCCATGGTCTTGGGCTTGCACACCATAAGGCGCAAGCAAATTCCAGAGTTCAGAGCCAAACGCAATATGTCGGCTGATGATCCAGCATGAAGCATTCGGCAATGTTTTGGTTTGAGCATCACTCAGGCAATCAGAATGGCGATTTCCAAGGGCAGCGGACATCACTTTCCATTGAGACTGCCATGCCACAGATTCAGAATCAGGCACTACAACTTGTACTTGGCTTGCACCTAGCACTTGTCCGATCGAGGAAGGTATTTCTTTTCGATGGATCCAGCGCAGGACATCAAATTCAGGATCAATGCTCATGCGCAAAGGAGCTGACGGAAATCTCAAAACTATGTGCTTTTCAGCTTCTTGCATCTCTATATAGCTGACTTCAGCAGGTTGAGATGGATTCCAGATGATGTGCATTGGAATTTTTAAATCCCAAGGTGTTTTTGTGTTTTGCTGGATGAGCTTGAATTCAATCATGGTTTCCTGGCCTTGTATTTTTGTGGTGATATTTTGAATCCCTAACTCAGGCACGCTGGGTTGATTCACTCGTTCATCAAAAAATCTAGCCCAACTCTGGCCAGTCATGGCTTCCAGTGTGTTTTGCCAATCTTGAAAACTGGCTTTTTTCCAAAGGAAACGTTGATAAAAAGTCTGAATCAATTTTTTAAAACCAGCGTCTCCCAATCTGAATCTAATTTCATGGAACATCATGAGACACTTACCATAACCAATGGCCTCTGTGCTTTGAGAATGCCGTGCCTTGAAATCTCGCAGCGGGAAATCTTTTTCACTGGACACAAAATCCCGGTATTTTTGTAAAACTCCACGACGATATTCCACCCCTTGTCCTATGCGTTCTTTCATCAAATGGTCGGCTAAGTACGCAGTAAGCCCTTCACACCAATTTCCAGTTGCATAATCCACAAAAACACCATTGCCCCACCAATTGTGCAAAATCTCATGTGGGTAGGATGATTGCAGGATAAACGGAAAACGGATGACTTTAGGACCTAAAAGCGTAAAACAAGGCATTCCATAGCCTGTTTCCCAAAAATTTTCTACAATCGCAAACCTCTCATACGGATAAGGGCCGATCAAATCCCTATACATTCGAATATATTGGTCCGTGGCTTGCAAATATTGAGCAGCCAAATTAGGTTCAGACTTTCGAAAATAGGCTTGTGCAATACAATCACGAAATTTTTTTTCATACCGAATCCAAGGACCAGCGACCAAGTAAATTTCTTCCACAGGAAAGGTGCATTCAATGAATGTGATGCGTTCTGCATCCTGCACTTGAGTTTGGATTTCCTTACCTGGCATCATCACATACCAGTCACTTGGAGCCCGAACTTTTGCTGTAAATGTGCATTGCGTTTCATTTCCTCTTGGATACCACACTGTGCTGCCCGACAAATACGCCCCTGCTTCTGCGATTAAGCCCAGTGTCTCTGCAAAGCTGCGGCTGTATTCTTCACCAGTCTCTAAGTTAAATGCAATCGGCCCTTGATATTGGACCATGCTTTGTTTTTTTGCTTGTGTAGTATTTTCCTGGGCTGGCAAAGCATACACTTTGCATGGCAAAACCCCTCGAGTCGGATCACCATTGATGTATGGAATTTCCGGCCCTGAAGTTGAACTGCTCACAGGATATGCTGTGCTTCCTTGTCTTAACGTCAGATGTGGATTAAGCCAAAATACGGTTGGGCAGGATGCTTCAGAATAAGTCAGTGTATCTTGCACAATTAAAGTATGAGTTGCAGGCAAGATTTGAATTTCTAACTCATGATGCTGGATTTCATTAGCAAAACCCAATGATATGAAGATGCAAAACAACAAAATATAGAGAGGATATTTCATATTTTTTCCTGAAAATAACGGATACATAGAAAATGCTTGAAAATCAGAAGAGATTTGCTAAAATTTTAAGCGATTTTAAGCCTATAGCAAGGCAATTTAAAAAAACATAGCAAGCCAATTTAAACACGGAGCGAAATCATGGCAGAAGCTGAAGGCAAAACATTTGATTGGGCAGCTAATCAAAGCATTCGCACTGATTTTTTAGAGGTATTTGAATTTCACAGTCCCAATCAATATATTCGCACAGAAACCAAAGAATTGAGCGCAGTTTGCCCATTTAGTGGATTACCCGACTTAGCCCATCTGATCATTGAATATTACCCTGAAGGGCATAAATGCTTTGAATTAAAATCATTAAAATATTATATTCTCAGCTTTCGGAACGTTGGCATTTATCAAGAAGCCGCAACAAAAAGAATCTATGATGATTTACGCAATATACTATGCACCAATCGTCTAAGAGTCACTACCATCTACAATACACGCGGCGGGTTTGATACAACCTGCATTGAAGGCCAACTTTCGGAAACAAAATAGCATTCAACTGGCTCGTCGTCTAAGAGTCACCATCTACAATACACGCGGCGGTTTTGATACAACCTGCATTGAAGGCCAACTTTCGGAAACAAAGTAGCATGCGGCAGATTCAACGCGATAGCAGACTCAACCCTGCTGTTTTCTTTATGTTGTGTGAATCCAAGGTGTATTTTGATTGGTCAATCACTGAGATGCTCAATGCCTAAAACAAAACGAATCCGCTGGGTGAGCGGATTCGTTGATCAAAGATTGACTACAATCGGACGAGTTCTTGAGAAGTAAAGCTATCCACTTGCACAACGTCATAAATTGCAGCCTGGAGCTTGTCCAAAAGATCAAACTCGGCTTGAGTGATGACATTTTTGCTCAAGGCTTGTTGATACAATGCTGGGGCAGGCAGCTTATCAAGCACTTTACTGCGCGTGGCTTGTTTGATCTTTTTCTCAATCCCAGCGGCTTCGTATACCATGAGCAAGGTGCGTTCGAGCTTGGCCAATTGGTTTTCAGGGTCTTTGGGCATAAAGACGTTTTTGGTAAAACGATCTCTTTGTTCACCAGGGACTTGAATGAGTTCAGCAACTTTGTTTTCCAACCAATCCTCTGGCCATTGAGAGAAGGAGTTCATGCGCGACCACCAACTGATTGGGCCTTTGAATAAGAAACCCACCAGAGGGACACTCAGGTTGCGGAAAATCTGGTCTATGGCGACTTGCATTTGATAGAAGCAATACTTCATACTCCAATGGACAAAAGGCAAATCTTCTTTTCTCCGATTTTCAGCCTCGTACCTGCGCAGAATAGCAGCAGCAAAATACATATACGAGAGGTAATCTGCAAATCTTCCTGTGATTTTTTCTCTGAATTTCAAGCTTCCACCCAAAGAAGCCATTGCCAGATCTGCCATCCAAGCAAAGGTAGCACTGGCCCAATTCAGTTTACGATAATATCTACGAGTGTGCTTATCTCCTGGTGCACAAATCATAATACGACCGCGTGTCAGGCTCAGGAGCACAGAACGGAAAGCATTTCGGATGACATGGCCAACATGGCCCCAGAAATAACGATCGAAATCTTTGACGTTCTTTTTTTCAACAGCGGCTATTTCGCGGTATGCATAAGGATGAGCACGTAACGCACCCTGGCCAAATACAATCAGGGTACGGGTGAGGATATTGGCTCCTTCGACTGTCACAGCGATAGGCATACCAATATACGTATGAGCTAAGAAATTGCGAGGGCCGCGAGAAATGCCTGCACCACCCACGATATCCATAGCATCATTGATCATTTTACGGCTTAATTCTGTGGCATTGTATTTCATCATGGCCGTTACCACAGGTGGTTTGGCTCCAGAATCAATGGCCCCTAATGTATAGCGACGTGCGGCTTCCAAAAGATAATTGATGCCTGTGAGCCGTGCCAGAGGCTCCATGATTCCTTCGAATTTGCCGATCGGAACCCCGAATTGCTTTCGGATGTTGATGTAGGCACTGACATATCGAAGGCTCAATTTGCCTGCGCCAACGGTTTGAGCAGGAAGAGAAATCCCACGACCAGCGGCTAAGCATTCCATCAGCATTTGCCAGCCTTTGCCAGCTCCTGCAGCACCGCCAAAGATTGAATCTATGGGCACCACCACATCCTTGCCCTGAGTAGGACAATTGTAGAATGGAACACCCAATGGATCATGCCGTAATCCTAGCACAACACCAGGTGTATTGGCTGGGACCAATGCACAGGTAATGCCCAGGTCTTCTTTATCACCAAGCAGATGCTCAGGATCATACAGCTTAAATGCAAGGCCAAGCAAGGTAGCAACAGATGCCAATGTGATATAGCGTTTATTCCAATTCAAACGCAAATAGAGTTTGCCATCGGTTCCTTTGAACACAACAGCCTTGGATGTAATGGACCCTGCATCTGATCCAGCGGTTGGCTCTGTGAGTGCAAAGCAAGGGATTTCTTCGCCACGGGCTAGCCTTGGCAAGTAGTAATCTTTTTGTTCTTTGGTACCATAGTGGGTGATCAACTCAGCCGGCCCTAATGAATTGGGTACCATGGCTGTAACACAAAGAGGCATCGATCGTGTCATAAATTTTGCAACAATTTCACTATGTGCCATAGCCGAGAACCCTAAGCCACCGTATTCTTTGGGGATAATCATCCCAAAGACTCCATGCTTTTTGAGTAATGCCCAAACTTCTGGTGCTAAGTCTTTTTCTTTCCAGGTTCGCCAATCATCCACTTGGGCGCAAATTTCTTCCACTGGCCCATCTAAATATGCCTGTTCTTCGGGAGTGAGTTCAGGATATTTTTGATCCAACATTTTTTTGAAATTGGGCCTACCTGAAAAAAGCTCTGCCTCGACCCAAACATTACCTGCCTCTAATGCAGTTCGTTCGGTATCTGAGATGCTTGGCAGTAATTTGAGGGCACGGAATAATTTGAGAATTACGGAAGAAATCAATAATCGCCGCAAAGGTGGGATGTTACCTACAATAGCAATCATGGCAAAGATGATCCAGGTGATGGTGCATACTTGGCAAGCTAGAAGGAAAAAAGCAACAGCGATTGTCCATAGTAAAAATGGAGCGCCAGCATAGCCAAGAATTGCAATTGCAAGAAAGGCAATGCCTAACAACCATCGCCAGTCTAATGCAATGATCCATTTTAAAAGTTCTTGCAACATCTCCATAA
The DNA here is from genome assembly GCA_022710345.1 of Planctomycetota bacterium. Lineage (GTDB taxonomy): Bacteria > Planctomycetota > Uabimicrobiia > Uabimicrobiales > JABWCH01 > JAKLHB01. Next base: position 148 of record JAKLHB010000313.1, on the reverse strand, counting down.
TTTTTTCCTTTCCTCAAAGAACTAAAAAGGTTAAAATACACAGGATCGCCAATCATGGCGCACTGCATCATAAAATTATAACATAAAAATTTTATTTGCAAATCATTTACAAAAATTTGCAAACAATTTGGAGTTTTGTGATGAAAAA
>JAKLHB010000312.1 GCA_022710345.1 Planctomycetota bacterium | reverse complement strand
TTTTTTGCTATTTTCGGTCGTGATTTGCAGCCTAAACTGCAATGATACGCGATCTGGAGAGAGATTATGGTGCAATTTAATGCTTTGCAAAAAGAAATGACATATAAGATTGTTTATTATGGCCCAGCCAGCTCTGGTAAAACTACCAATCTCAAAATATTAGAACAAAAAATTTTTGAATTGGTGCGTGGAAAACTTTCTACGATTGTAGTAATGCCCAAAGAAAACTTAGTGATTGATTTTTTACCTCTTGAAATTGCCATTTTGCCAAATGCTAAAACACGTTTTAATATTTTTGCTGTCCCAGGCGGGGCAGCGTATCAAAATATCAGAAAATTATTTTTGCAAGAAGTAGATGGCATAGTTTTTATAGCAGATAGCACAAAATTGGAAGAAAATCTGTTTGCATTGCAAGAACTTGGAAAAAATTTGCAAGAATTGGGCATGCTGATCCAGCAAATTCCTCTTGTGATCCAATGGAATAAGCGTGATTTGCCAGAAGCAATGGACCTTAAAAAGCTTCATCAAGAGGTGAACTTGGTGAATGTTTCCGAATTCGCAGGGATTGCCACAAAAAGTCAAGGTGTTGTGGAAGCTTTGGAACGGCTCATTAGCAGCGTTGTTCAAAATTCTGCAAAGAATCGCCAAGGAATTTGGAAGAATCTTTCCAATGAAGAATTAGCCACATTGGAAAACGGTATTACTTTGCGAGCTCCGGAAAGAGATCGAGGCATTACAACAAGCGTCATTGCCAACCAATTTTTAGACCGTATGACCCAAACTAGAATGCGGCTCCCACCTGCTACAGCCGAATCGTTAACTGCAACTGCAGTTGCCAATCATGCTGCTATCCAAGATGACAAAAATTTTTCTCTGGAAGAAGCACATTGGGATAGTCCTTCCAGCAGGGTGACCATTTTGAAAATTGCAGGCAGAATTGGTCCATCCAACTGCAATCAAATTAAAGCTAAAGTATTAGACCAATATATGCGAGGCCGCTTTCGCTTAATTTTGGATTTTACAAAAGTAGAGCACATTCATAGTAGCGGCTTTGGTATGCTGATTGAACTTGGCAATCGAGCCCAAATTTTAGGCGGTGGTGTTGCTTTAGTTGGGATCCAAGACAAATTTAAAATTGTCTTTGATCTAATGGGTACAGGCCGAGCGATTTGCATTGCACAAAACGAAGAGCAAGCCTTGGCATTTTTCTCCAATATGCGTAAGACAGGAGAAAGTCCAGATACTTCAGTCTTGCCTAAAAAAGGCTATCGTGCTTTACAATCTCAATTGTCTGCAACTCAAAAAGCACGAGCGAGTGATTTGGCCAATATTAAACGAAATATTTATATTAGCTATGCTCCAAGAGACGGAGAAAACGCACAAAAGCTAGAAAAACTCTTAGAACAAAAAGGCTATGGCATATCTCGTGATAACAAGCGCATGAGCGCAGAAGTATTATGGAATTTAGAGCTAGGCCAAACTCTACTAGCTTCAGATGTGCTTATTTTGCTTTGGAGCAAAGAAGCGGCTAGCAATACGTTGGTGCAGCAAGAATGGTGCTTAGGCCGTGCATTAGGCAAAAATATTGTAGCTTGGGTGACAGCAGAAGGCCCAATGATGCCATTAGGTATCCAGGAAATCACAATCATCGAAACACCCAAGGAAGAAGTTTTTGTCCAGCAACTTCTGGAAAAAAAACTGCTGGAGCAAAAAACTATATATAATTACAATTTACTACCTTATTTTTCGTATGTCCCTATCAATTCCAAACCCAGCTTAATTGGACGAGATGCTTATTTGCTTGAATTATATGCAAAATTGCTTTTATACAAACACGTCATTCTTGGGCAAGAAGAAGCTTTCGAGCAAACAGAAGGAATTGGAAAAACAAGTTTGGCAATGGAATTTGTGTATCGCTTTGGAGTTTTTTTTCATGAAGGAGTGATCTGCATTTCAGGCAATGGCAAAAACTGGGAAAGTGAACTACAACGCATTGCTTATGAACTAGGGCTTATCCAAATCCATCCTGAAAACCAAACGCATCCAAGTGGAATGATAGAATTACAAAATTACATTCAAAAAAAGACACGCTTATTGCTGGTGGTTGATTTTTTGCTTGAAGCCCAAGATATTACAAAACCATTAGTCCCTGGTCTGGTATTGCATGATTTAAATTGCTATATTTTATGCATCGTACATCGCCATCAATCTATTCCAGGCATCACTCATATGCGCTTAGGAGCATTGAGTCCTGAAGCTGCGCTGCAATTTTTGACTAACTTTCGCATGCCTAGTACTCCAATGGAAATGGAATCTGGAAAGAAATTATGCGAATTAGTTGCAGGTGTTCCTTTAGCATTATTTTTGATTGCAAGATATTTAGCAAAAAATCCACAAGAAACTTTCAACAAATATTTTCAAGAATTATTTGATGTTACAAGCCAAAGTACAAAATCTTCACTAAAAGATGCTTTACGGATTGTGCCCAATTATGCTATTCTATTCTCTGTTATCATTCGTAAATTATGGGAAAATTTGCCGCAAGAATATGCAAAAGCAATGCTTGAGGCTGCAGCTCTATTACCTCCTGGTAAGGTTATCTTTAAAGATGCTCTGTTTTTATGGGCAGGAGTAGCTTATGAAAGCCGCCAAGATATTTTTGAGCTTTTGCAATCTCTGGGGCTATTGGAAAAAGTTGGCGAAGAATTTACACGTCTTCCCAGAATCATTCATCATTTTCTTTGCCAAACAATGAACCGAGAGCATCAGCAAAATAAGCAAAAGAAAATCGCAGAAAGAGTTCTTGCTTTTTATCAAGATTTCAATCGAATTGAAAAAGAATACGAGCGATATGGACTGCAATATATTTTAAATACTATGGAACCATGGGTAGATAGTAATGATGAACTACGCATTTTATACCAAACATTGCAAAAAGATCTCGCTCTTTTGAACCAGCGCACCAATCTGCCTTACTTTTTCATACAACAAGTTTACAGCCGGATTATTGCTGAAAATGATCCAGCCTTTAATTTGCTCAAAAAATTAGAACAATCTTTGACAAAAGTCACCTGGCAGCCAAATACTTTATGGCTAAAACGTACAAATCGTTATCTAGCATTGGAAAGCGAAACGCCATCTTCGAATCATACAATCGCTGCTTCATTTTCGTGGGATGGTAATTATGTAGCATTTACCAATCATAGAGAAATCGTCATTTGGGATACCCAAGCAGGTAGAAAAAGCCAAGTGCTTTGGCCAGGGCATTGCTATACCCAATCATTGATGTTTATTCCTAGGAAAAATCGGCTTGTTGCAGCCCACGGCAATCGAGTTCGCTTATGGGATTTTGATAAAATAGAAACGAGCTCATGGCTTGTCAGCCAGCAAGATTGGGTATTGGCACTCGCTGTATCTGAAAATATTTTGGTCTGCGCAGGAAAAGAACAAAAAATTTACTTTAAAAATTTAGACCGGGTTGGCGAAGCAGTTTTCCCAAAAGTCCATGAAGGTAGCATCATCAAGTTATGCCTGAATCAAGATGGCACCAAAATGCTTTCTGCTGGCCAAGATCGTAGGATTTACTTCTGGGACATGGAAAACCAAAAACCAATCTACTTCATCAAAAATGAGTCCCAAGTTGCTACAAGCCTTGCATTTTGCCCAGAACGTGCAATTTTTGCATCTGGTTTCCAAAACGGGCATATCCATATCTATCAAGCCCAAGAAGGAAACCTAATTAGCATTCTGATGCACTGCCAAAATAAAATTACTTCGTTATGTTTTTCTCCAGACACTCAGTATATAGCCGCTACTAGCGAGAATGCATTAAACATTTGGAATTGGAGCAATGGTAAATTAGTACAAAAATTCTTATCTCCCAATATGCTCATCAGTTGTCAGTTTAGCCCAGATGGAGCGTGGATATGGATGGGCGACCAAAAGGCATTGGTCTATAAATTCCGTTTAATGAAAATTTCATAAACCTTTTCTAAGCTAGCATAATCCGAATTTAGGTAGGATGAATGCCGATGATTCTCAAACTAGGATGCCGCGGCAAATTTAGGTTTCTTCGGCCGGTTGTCGCATGATGATCATGAGCAACACGCATCAGATAAAGCATTCCTTATGTCATACGCGCGTGTAGGGGCGACCGGCTGGCCGCCCTACGTCCGAATCACAAACGCCGATCATTTCAAAAAGACATAGCATAATGCTTCTCAAAATACTATGGTTTCACGGAATGAATGAAAAATCTACACTTGCCAGCGCCCCGGCCTGTGGCTTCGCCCCTACACTCGCATAAAAGGCCATATCCATAAAATCGCTAGTCCTACAATTCCAAGGCATACCAAAATACGCTGAATATTGTGAAACAACGTGTTGGCTTGTGAAATTGAATGTAGAAGTTGCTCTGTTGGCTCTAAAAGAGACAATTTCCCAGCATTAGCTGATTCTTGTGGTATCAGAAAATTCACAGCTTGAGAAGTATATAAACCTGGTTTTTGATTTGCTTCTGTTGATAGATCATAAACAAATCTCCCACGCTGAGGTTCCCATGTATCCCAGAGATTTCGCCAAAAAATTGGGAAACAAGGCAATGTTGGCCATTGTGTATGCTGCGGAGCAAAGCCTATGAAAAGCCAATCTTTTCCTACAGCCAAGATCGCTGCTGAAGCATTTGAAATAAGAGCTTCGCCTTGTAAAGATTCCATTGGCAGTCCATACGCATTTTGAATTTGCCAAAATGATGGATGCACGGCTTTTAGTATAGGATGGCCAGAAATAATCCACGATGAATCTGAAACACAAGCTAAATTAGCCGACTGAATGAACCAATGATCCAGATTTTTTTTGCTCAAAAGCCATGCAAGTGGCTCAGAATGAGGCTGAATTGTATGGCTGTGGCCTTGCGGAGCCAGAGAAGCCATATCAACACCAATGGATTCCTGCAAGGGAATCCAAACATAATCTGCCTCGTTGGGATTGCTGGCATCCTGAAGACCAGGAATATACCGACATATTGATATAAATTCAGCAGGCATTTTTTCTGCATGCCAGACCCTGATCTGAGGTGCTAAAATTGCATACACTTTATTATCCAAAAGAAAATTATCGGGCTTTTGCCATTCCAAGGAAATTGTGTTACCAATGTTATCTACTATATGACTCCAGCGATAGCGTTGTTTAGGGCCAATACTAATGTTATGGCTTATAATCGGAGCATGATTTTGTCCTTGTAGTTCTAGCATTCCTGAGACTATATCATTGGAGAAATTTTGTATCACTGCGAAAATTCTATTTTGGGACCCATTCAGTGGTGTGATTTGCCATGCTACAATGCCGACATTATCCGTGGCTGGAATACCACAATAAACATAATGGACATCGCTAGGAACAGTATCTTCGGATGATTCTTCTGTTCCATCAGTAATGGCTAAAAAAGCTTTGTTGGTATTTTGCCAATAATCTTGAACGTATGCAGAAAAATTGGAGGCAATATACATAGGTTTCTGGGTTTGAATCCATTGTTGCGCATCTAACTGTTTGCCTTGGTACTCAGACAACTGAGGATAAAGAACAAGATGCAGGTGATCTTCAGAATGAAGAAGTTTGCCCCATCTCTCAATT
>JAKLHB010000311.1 GCA_022710345.1 Planctomycetota bacterium | reverse complement strand
GATAGGTGACATGGACTGTGGTTTCGGTGATGCCATACATATTCACAAGCTTAGGCTTTTGATCACCAAATCGCTCAAACCAAGGTGCTAAGGATGATAACGATAATGCTTCGCCTCCAAAGATGACCCAGCGTAACGCTAAAGTTTCATCCAAAGGCCGGCCAAGGGCACACTGTGCCAATTGCTGAAATGCGCTTGGTGTCTGATTGAGCACCGTGACTTGCTCATATCGGAGTAAATCATAAAATTGCTCTGGTGATCGGGAAACTGCGTAAGATACAATGACCAGGCTGCCGCCATAAAGCAGAGATCCCCAGATTTCCCATACAGAAAAATCAAAAGCAGCGGAGTGAAACCATGTCCAAACATCCCCAGCATCAAAGCCAAAGATGTTTTGGCTGGAATCCAAAAGACGCAGTACATTGGCGTTTGTGATTGGGACACCTTTGGGCTGGCCTGTGGACCCGGATGTGTAAATGACATACGCAATATTTGCTGGACTGGCTTGGGCAGCAGGCGGATTCAGGCATAATTCAGATTGTTCGAAATTCAAGTCATTGATTAAGATGATATTGAGATTTTCTGAATTCAATGTGTTGGCTATTTTAGCCATTAAATCTTGCGTGGTGATGAGTGCTCGAATCTGGCTATCTTGGATGACAAAGGAAATACGTTCCGATGGATATTGTGGATCAATGGGTACATACGCAGCGCCTGCTTTGAGTATTGCCAGCATTGAGCCAATGACTTCTGGCCTGCGTTCGAGGAATATCCCTACGAAATCGCCTGTCTGAATTCCAATGCTTTGCAATTGATATGCCATTTTATTGGACCATTGTTCCAGGTCTTGGTATGTCCAAGGGACTGATCCTCGCAATGCAATTCGATTCGGATATTCTCTTGCCTTTGCACTGAATCGCTGGTGAATGCACTCTGTAATGGGCCAATTCCCTTGAGGGCGATTGAGGTTTAAGATGCTTTGCGTTTCCTCGGCATCCATGCCATGCAATGCATGGAGTGGCTGGTCAGGATGTGCAATCGCATCTTGAGCCAATTGAGCAAAATGCTTGGCCATCTGCATGATCAAAGCTTTTGGAAATAGATCTGTGCGGTATTCTAAATCCAGGGAAATTTCTGGTTCAGCATCAGCAACTGTAAGGGTGAGGTCAAATTTGGCGACTGTTTTTTCATGCGCCAAAGGTGATAATTTGAGGTTGGATGAGCTGAGCTTGGGCAAAGGGATATTTTGCAACACCATCACAATATTGAACAATGGATTTTCCAATGTCTTGCGTTCCGGGGCTATGGCCTCGACTAATTTGGAAAATGGCAAATCCGCGTGTTCGTGCATGGTCTGGAAGTGTTCATGCAGTTGATGCACAAAATCCTGAAACCTTATATTTGGCTCAATTGAACTGCGAAAAGGCAGTGTATTGACCAAGAGGCCAATCAGATGCTGAAGTTGAGGATTTTGCCGATTTGCAATTGGAATTCCTATGGAAAAATCTGTCTGGCCGCTATAGCGATAGAGCAATGTTTTCCAAATTGCCAACAGGCTGATGAATAATGTTGTGCGTTGGGTCTGAGCCCATGCTCGCAAATTTTGGCTCAATGCAGCAGACAATTTCCAAGAATGGTGCTGGCCTTGAAACCCGATGCCTTTGCTTTGCACGCTGGTTTGAGGAAGTGCCCATGGATCTGGAGGTTGTTCAAATTCTTTTTTCCAATACGCAAGCCATTGATCCAAAAGCTTGCCTTGGATATGCTCGCGTTGCCAATATGCAAAATCCTTGTATTGGATTGGCAAGGCCGGCCATGGTAAGGGATGGCCTTGGCTCAAGGCTTCGTATCCTGTGATCAGCTCTTGCACTAAAATAGCAATGGCCCAAGCATCGGCTAAAATATGATGGATGCAAAATAAAACAACATGCTCGAGTTCGTTCAAGTGAAGAATTAAGATGCGCCAAAGGGGAGGTCGGCTTAAATCAAAGCAATGCTCTGATTCTTGCCGAATGTACTTCTGAATGGTTTGCTGCTGCATGGCAGGATCTTCTTGGCTAAGATCCACTGTGGGAATGGAGATATTCCAGGAAGGATGAATCTGAAGCATTCTGTCTGCGGTGATACAACTGCGGAGAATTTCTTGCCGATGGAGCAATTGTTGCAATGTGGCTTGGAATAGAGCAATATCGAGCTTTCCTTGCAATATAACAGCTTGAAACATGTTATATTGATCCTGCAACCCACTGGCCTGGTGTAAAAACCAGAGTTGTTCTTGTGCAAACGATGCCTGAACCGGACCTAGAGGAGCCGGGGAAATGCTATTTCCTCCAGTAGAATGAAGCCCTTTTTGTTGCAATAATTTTTGAAATAATGCTTTTTTTTGATCCGAAAATGGATTCATAAATAGATCCTATAATAACTTGCATCAATAGCAAAGCATCAAATGTTTTTGCGTCTAAATGGCAAGACCCGCGTATCAAGTATATACGCGGGTTGCTGCAAAAAAGTTTATGCCCTAAGCTGGAAAGCTAAATAAAGCAGTTCGTTGAAAAAACATAATCGTAGCCGTACGTTCACGGATGTTCACGATGCATCAATACCATGAGATGTAAAGAAACCACTGAATTCCCAAAAACACTCTAATCAGCGATAGATTACTTTACCAATCGAAATCCAACCCAAGGAAAGCGTTCGTGTTTGAGTCCGGCATCTCGGCGGCTCACACGGCAGCTTTCTGCATAGTTGATCCAACTGCCTCCTCGGAAAACGTAGCGAATTTTTTGGGGATCGGCGTTCGCTGGATCCTTGGGATCATAATAATCGCTACACCATTCCCAGGCATTACCAGCCATGTCTTGGGCTTGATATGGGGAATTGCCTTCTGGAAAAGATCCCACAGCTCCTGTATATGTAAAGCCATCTTTGTCTCGACAGTCCCAATTGTCCAGGGCAACATAATTACAATAAAAAATGCGGTTGGTATACGGCATACGATCGCCCCATGGATACATCCGCTTAGGATATGGATTGGCGATCATTAGAATTGGTACTTGTTCCAAGGACCAATCTGGAATTTTGGTCCCGCCTCGGGCAGCTTTTTCCCATTCAAGCTCTGTTGGCAATCGTTTTTGTGCCCAATCTGCATAATCTTTGGCATCTTGCCAACTGATATTCACCACTGGATGGTTGGGATGAACAGGAAACTCTGGTTTGGGCGGCGGATCAAGATTATTTTCTTGGCAAAAGAAAACATATTGGTTCCAGGTCACCTCAGTTTTATCTATGTAAAATCCTTGAACTTCGATTTCTTGCAAAGGCCTTTCATCTGGCCGCCCTCGGTGATAACCTTTCCAAAAATGTCCTCTAGGCACGTATACCATGATGCTATGGTCTTTTTCCCAAATGTATTCTCCTATTTTTTTCCCTCGTATCATTCCTTGTGGCATTTTTTCTCCAAACCAACCTGCACCTGTAGCAAATTGGGATGGTTCAACTTGTGGATCAGGTGGCTCTGGTATAGGATTTTCTGGCAAATGAGGTGGATCGTTGCCGACTGCATGAGGGCCAACAGGGGGAGCTAGAGGCGGTTGGATGATTGGGTTGTCTGTCAGAATGACTGGAGTTGCAGAAACAGGTCGCTCCCCATGCCGTTGCATAATCGCAAAAATAGTTAAGCAGACTAGCCAAATCATCTTTCGTAGGATAGAAATAATTCGAGGTAAATCCCAATTTTGTTTAGATGTTTGAATTGTATTGAGTGTGAGTGGTTGAGGCTTTAGGGATTGTATGCACTGATCAATTGTCTCGATCAATTCTTGGGCATCTGAAAAGCGATCTTCTGGTTTTTTGGCCAGCAAACGTTGAATTAAATCTCGAATCTCGGGTTTTGTATCTATGAATTTTAAGATGTCTGGTATATTTGCGGATATATGTTGCTGAATTACTTGCAAAGGTGTACGGCCTGGATATGGCAATTGCCCTGTCAAAGTTTGAAATAAAGATACTCCGAGAGAATAAAAATCACAACGATGGTCAATATTTTTATGGCCCATGGCTTGTTCAGGAGACATATAAAACACAGTGCCAATAATGTCGCCTGCTTGAGAAATAGGCTCTGTTTCCAAAACTCTTGCGAGTCCAAAATCTGTGATTTTGATATGGCCATCTTCTAACAACATAATATTGGCAGGTTTAATATCTCGATGGATGATTTTATGCCGATGAGCTTCTTGGAGCCCTAGAGCTACTTCACGGGCTATTTCCATGCCTTGAATTGGAGAAAGCTGGCCTCTTGTTTGAATGACATCCAAGAGGCTTTTGCCTTCTAAAAGCTCCATGACTAGGCAATATGCATGATCGCTTTGCTCCAATGAATAAATTTTGACAATATTGGGATGGTCTAATTGTTTGATGCAACTTGCTTCTTGGAAGAACCTCTTTTGCGCACGTTTATTTTTTTCGTCTGTGGGCTTACTCATTTGCAAGAGTTTAATTGCGACCTTTTTTTGTAATTTTTCATGGAATGCTTCATAGACGCATCCCATAGAACCTGCTCCCAAATATTTCTCGATATGGCATGGGCCTAATATTTTGCCAATCCAAGGGTCTGGTTGAGTCATGCAGCCCTCCTAGACAAATCGCATGGTCGTTTAAGAGAATTAGCTAACTTGTATGCCAACAATCGCAATATCATCCTGCTGTTTCTCCGCACCTGTAAATGCTTTTACAGCATCTTCAACTGCAGCAAGAATTTTTTTTGCATCAGGAGCGGTTGACTCAATCGTTGCACATAGACGTTCTATTCCAAATTCTTCTTGGCTTGGATTCATGGCTTCTGTGACACCATCTGTATATTGGATCAGGCAGTCTCCAGACTGAAGTTGTATGCTAATTTCTTGGCATTTGCATTCAGAGAACATTCCTAATACCATGCCTTGCGATTCATAGCATTTAATCTTAGGATTGCGTTTAGGGTTGTAAATAATCAATGGCGTATGCCCTGCACGAGAGAAGCGCAAGGTCTTGGTCTTTTTATCAATGATTCCATACGCTACAGTCGCGTATGTTGTTGTTTCCAAATCTGGATAAATTTCTTTATTAACGCGAGCAAGAGCTTCAGCAGTACTTGGGACTTGCTTGCCAATGATTTTGATAGCTGCTTTGACCATTCCTACCACAACAGCAGCTTCTATGCTGTGGCCTGCGATATCTCCAATCACAAATCCAAATTCATGGTCATTGAGCTCAAAGAAATCATAAAAATCGCCGCCAATTTCTTCTGCAGGCCGATACACAGACTCGAATTCAAAGCCTGGAATAGATTTTGGCGATGGTAGCATAGCGACAATCTGCTTGCGAGCTTTTTCAAAGCTTTCATCTGTGGGTCGTTGTCCAAGGTATGGGCGTAGATCGGCTAAAAGTTCATCCACAGTTTGGTACCTGTCCTTGGGATCATACGCTAATGTCTTGAGAATGAGATCGCTGATGTCTCGAGGGACTTCGCTATTTAATTCATACGGAGCAACTGGTGGAATGCGGCTATGGATGCAGTTGAAATATTCTCGAAGATTTTGTGTGTCATACGGTGCCTGACCACATAGACAATGATAAAAAACTGCTCCTAATGAATA
>JAKLHB010000310.1 GCA_022710345.1 Planctomycetota bacterium | reverse complement strand
TCAAAGATTATCTCATTGTAGTTGGCCCTCTGGCCATCCAACAACGAATCGAAGAACTCCTGAGCCAATTGCAGCAAAATAAACAAACGCTTTGTCAACTCACTGCATACGGCCTATCTTGTCCACAAAAATCATGGGCAGAACTGCTCAATCATTGCAAAATACAAAAAGCAAGCAGTCCAGGATTGCAGTTGTATAGTATGAGTGTTAGCCAATATCCACCTATGAATTTGCTAAAAGATTTGAATTATCTCAAACTAGAATTCGTCCTAGGCCCGCTTGTTGTCGGCAATACCCAGATCGGATTGTTAAAAGATTACCGGTTACGTTCGTTTGCTAGTGGCCTAGACTGTAGTTCCAATGCTTTTTGGCAAAGTCAATGGGAAGATGTTCCAGAAGGGATCGCCATGACGGTCCGTCCAATCGTATTAAGCAAAGAAAATGCTTTTTTGGATTGTGTTGTATTTTTGCATAAGACAATAGGGGAACGCGGTGTGATCTATCAACTTCCTAATTCTATCAAAATCCTTTTGAAAAATTGGGAAAGAGATGTGCAAAAAGCTTACTTTGCCATCCCATATAAACCAGGCCAATTTTATATGATTGCTGGTTTGCCTCCGACTGTAGATACCTCTCCAAGCAAAGATCGTGAGTATTTTTTATGGATTATCCCTGAGATTCTCTGGACTGATCAAAAACCTTAATCAACAAGAGACTTGCACAAAAAATAAAAAAACCTGCTAGATAAATCCTAGCAGGTTTTTTATTTCTAACGGATTTGAGAAGGCACTATGCAATTGGCAAAAGGAAGCAATGTTATTGTGAAGTTTGCCATAAAAACTTTATACAGCAATTTTTTTATTTTGCCCAAATCCATAAGAAAAAAGCAAATGCAACACTGACAAAGATCCAAAAAAGAATATTGTTGCTTCGTTGCATTTTTTCTTGACGTTGAAAAAAATCTTCTAGCCTCAGCATAGTTTTCGAACAATATTGAGCAGTGCTTCCTATATTTTCTACTGTAACGGACATTTGTTGACAAACTTGAATCAAATGATTAAAAATTTGCTCGTGCTGTTGGATAGAAGCAACTTGCAAGTCGCTTGAATGTTCCAACATTTTCTGCAAACGTTGTATTTCCTGAATGAGTGTCTGGAGTTGTTTGATTCCTTCTTCGGCTGTAACCTGTTGCTGAATGGATGATTGTTTGCTTTTATCTTCCAAGAATTGTTGATGTTCTGCTATCCAATGGGGGATTTTTTGCAATAATTCATCCAGTTTACTAATCATTGCCTCTGTCATTTCTCGATTGACAGTAGCTTGCGCATCCACCATTCGGTGAAATGGCGAAAGATCAATATCCCAAGCACTCTCAGGATTTTGATCCCGTGTGGTGGGTAGAGAAATAGGTGCGCTTTTCTTAAACCCAGAAAGTTCTTTAGCCACATACTACTCCACTTTAGGTCGCCGTTGATGTTTCTGCTTTTTACCAGCAGTTAATCCTAACACTTCTTCGATCAAAGCCCGAATATGTTTGGCGGCAGTGCAAGAACGATTGTATTGGAAAATAGGCTTGCCTGCAGCAGTTGACTGTGCAATCTTGGTGTTATAGGGAATATAGGTCTCACAGAGATATTTTGCGTATAGTTCTTCTAAAGCACCTTTAGATTCTTTACTTAAGATTTCGTTGCTACGATATTGGTTAATAAAAACATAGATATGATCGAGTAGCCCTCCTTGGCGATTTGTATACAAGGCGTAGGCTTTTTCTAAACGGCCCAATTCCTCGACGAGTAAACCTAACCCGTCAAAGGAAAGGAAATCAGGCAACACAGGAATCAAAAGATCATCTGCTGCCAAGATTGCATTTTTGTTCAACAAAGTAATATTGGGCAAAGAATCAATGACAATCACTTTGTAATCTTTACATTTTATTCGTTTAAGCGCAGAAGTCAACAAAAATTCTCGCATTTCTTTATTGGGAAGCCGGCCTTCAATCACAGAAAGTCTGAGATTGCCTGGAATTATGTCTAGTGTAGCCATTTTTGTAGGCAGAATTACTTCATTAATATCTTTATCATCAATCAAAACATCATAAATTGAAGGACCACCGCGTTTTGGTTCAAAGCCTAAACATTTGCTCATATGTTCTTGGGCATCTAAATCTATTGCCAACACATTAATTCCCAACTCAGCAATCCCATAAGCATAAGAGGCTGAAATTGTGCTTTTTCCAGTGCCGCCTTTAAAATTCAAAAACAGTTGTACTCTTCGCTCTTCTAAAATCGGTGGCATGCCTAATATATTGCGATAATGTAGGATATCTTGCACTGTATAATAGCGATGTTCTATTTTCCCGCGTTTTAACCTTTGGGCAGGAGGAACCTTTCCCTCAGATTCTAGTTTCAAAAGGTGGTTTTTGGAAATACCCAAGGCTTGGGCGAATTCCTTCGTAGAATACCTTTTTTCTTCCATTTTGTCCCTCCTAATTTTATATAAAAAAATTTAATTTTTTATCTTTTTTAATTTTTAAAAAATATCTTTTTTATCTTTTTTTATATATCAGATATAACTATATTTTAACAAGATGCTATTTTGAAGTATATTTTTTGATAGTAACTATACTATAATATACTTTAGTCGAATTGTCAATCATAAAAACTATTTTTTCCTAAAAAATATAAAAATTCAACAGCAATTTTTTGAGAAAATACTTGACAAAATTTCAAAAAATAGTTATGATTTTTTTAATCAATTATCATGGGTAGGTAGCTCAGTCGGTAGAGCGACAGACTGAAAATCTGTGCGTCGATGGTTCAATTCCGTCCCTGCCCATTCTACAAAAAGAGAGCGTAAGCTCTCTTTTTTTTATCAGATAAAATTGTGAATCAGGGTTTATCAAGTTTTTTAGAATATTCAAATAAACTAATTGACATACGGTTGCATTTTTGATATACTTTAGGCCATATTGGAACGAAAATTTTTACTTATAGAAAGGCCGCTTACTTGCAAAGCAAGATGTTAGCGTGAAAGTAACTATGGATGGTCAAAAAGCTCCATTGCGATTAGTGATCATTGGAGGTGTCGCAGCCGGCGCTTCTGCCGCGGCAAGAGCCCGTAGGCTTTGTGAAAGCGCTCAGATCACGATCATAGAACGTGGGCAAGATATTTCATTTGCAAATTGTGGGATGCCATATTATGTGGGTGGAGAAATCACAGATAGAGCAAAATTAGCTCTTCATACGCCGCAAAGTTTAGGTACCTTGCTCAATGCACAAATTTTTACACAAACCGAAGCCATTGAAATCAATCGAGAACGCAAAATTGTTATAGTAAAAGACTTAAAGACAAATATAGATCGCGAAATCCCTTATGATAAATTGATTTTATCACCAGGTGCCAGGCCAATGAAGCCACCGATTCCTGGAATCAACGATTCCCGTATTTTTGTGCTTCGCAATCTTCAGGACATGGACAAAATCAAGGGAGCATTAGCGAATGTGCAAAAAGTGTTGGTGATTGGTGCTGGATTCATTGGCTTAGAAATGGTGGAAATGCTCCATAAACTTCGGAAAGAAGTAACGTTGGTGGAGCTGATGAATCAAGTCTTGCCACAGATGGATTCTGAGATGGCCAAAGCTATGGAAGTAGAATTGGCCAATAAAGGCATCCATTTGATTTTAGGCGATGGCATTGCTGAATTTAGCCCAGAACCGCAGCAAATCAGTGCTAAACTAAAATCTGGCAAAACAATCGTGGCAGAAGCAATTGTACTGTCCATTGGGATTCAATGCGAATCTGAGCTAGCAGCTAAGGCAGGATTGAGTCTTGGAATTCGAAATTCGATTAAGGTCAATGAATTTCAGCAAACCTCTGATCCAGATATTTATGCTGCAGGAGATGTGGCTGAAACATACGATCCGATTCTTGGAAAACGAACCATGGTTCCACTCGGTGGGCCTGCTAATCGGCAAGGTAGGGTAGCCGCAGATCATATTTTTCTAGGAAATGGGGCTAAACCATATCCTGGGACAATTGGCACTGCAATTGTGCGCGTATTCGATGTAGTGGGCGGTGTCACAGGCTATACTGAAAAACGTTTGAAACAAGAGAATATTCCTTACCGCCAAACCATTGTGACTGGATCTCAGCATGCAAGCTATTATCCAGGAGCAGTGCCTTTGGTGGTTAAATTGATTTGGGCACCAGATACTGGCAAAATTTTAGGCGGACAAGTGGTAGGCTGCGATGGCGTAGATAAACGCCTGGATGTTTTGGCCACTGCAATTTCAGGCAAAATGACCATTGAAGATTTAGTTCATTTGGAACTATCTTATGCACCTCCATTTGGAAGTGCCAGGGATGTGTTAAACATCGCTGCTTTTGCGGCAACCAATATTCAAAATGGGCTTGTGGAATTGGTTGATGATTTCTCTGCTGATACGCAAATTGTGGATGTAAGGCCAGCGCTTATGAGCAAGGCCAATCCAATTCCTGGTGCCACGAACATTCCATTAGAACAATTACGGGCTAGAGTTGACGAATTAAGAAAAGAAAAACCAATCACAGCAGTGTGTGCGCTTGGAAAATCAAGCTACTTTGCTGCAAGGTTCCTCAAGCAGCTCGGATACCAAGTAAAATCCTTTGCAGGTGGATGGAACTTACGTTCTCAAAAACCTAATCCAACGCTTCCAAATGCATCATGCAAACAAACATGTTCTACCGGAGAAAAAACAATGAGTGCTGAAACTTCTGCTTCGATCACAAAAACCCCTGCATCAGGGGCCAGCCTACCACCGCTGCAACTAGATACGTGCGGTTTGTCTTGTCCAGGTCCAGTGATGAAAATTAAAGAAGCTCTCGCACAACTCCAAGAAGGTCAGGAATTGGTTGTTATGGCCTCTGATCCTGGATTTTCTCGTGATTTCACAGCGTATTGCCAAACCATGGGGCTTGAATTTTTAGGCATGGAACAAAGCAAAGGCATCATCACCGCCAAAGCACGGAAAGGTGTAGCAAAACCGTCATCTCATTCTGCAGCAAAGGCATTGGACGGAGCGACGTTAGTTGTATTTTCGAATGATATGGATAAAGTATTAGCTTCTTTGGTCATTGCCAATGGTGCGGCTGCCATGGGTGGCAAAGTGACGATGTTTTTCACCTTCTGGGGGCTCACTGCATTGCGTAAAGAAGGGAAAACGCCTAAAATTTCAGGTAAGGGATTTATGGATAAGATGTTTGGCTGGATGTTGCCTAAAGGGCCAAAAGGACTTCAACTTTCTCAGATGCACATGGCCGGAATGGGCACAGCGATGATGAAATGGCGTATGGTTAAGAAAAATTTGCCGAATGTGCCTGGGCTGTTAGCTGAGGCTCAAAAAGCAGGTGTTCGAATCATTGCTTGCTCGATGTCTATGGAGGCTATGGGCATTCGTCGGGAAGAATTGATTGATGGCATTGAAGTAGGCGGGGTAGCAGACTTTATAGCCGCAAGCCGTGAGACAGCAACCAGTTTATTCATTTAATCCTGGTGGCTTTATTTAATAAAAAAATATATAATCAAAGGTTTCTGTAGTAACACAGAAAGCAAGTTTTACAATCCTTGCAATAAAAATACATAATGCAAGTGCTTTATATGCT
>JAKLHB010000031.1 GCA_022710345.1 Planctomycetota bacterium | reverse complement strand
ATATAAAGCACTTGCATTATGCATTTTTATTGCAAGGATTGTAAAACTTGCTTTCTGTGTTACTACAGAAACCTCTGTTTATCCACAGCTTTTTTAATAGCTAATTAGAAGCGCATCATGCAACTTTATCAGGAATTTTTTTTAATCATCCAAGAATTTGAAAAACAAAAAATTCTCTATTCAGTGGTTGGCGGAATTGCGATGGCATTTCATAATCACCCAAGATTTACGAGAGATATTGATTTTCTTATATCCCCTGATGAAATTAAAAAAGTTAAAAAAATCCTGGAAAATCTTGGGTATTTTGAATCGGCTCCGCCATGGACATTCAAAAAGATAAATTTGATTCTGAATAGATTTATGAAGATCGAAGCCCACGATTATTTAGTGATAGATGTGCTATTAGGCAATGAGCCAAGGTATCAAAAAATTATAGAATCTTCTCTCAAAGAAGAATGGAATCAAGGTGTTGTTAAAATAGCAACAAAAGAAGATCTTATTTGGATGAAGCAGCTTCGAAATTCCGACCAAGACAGAGTAGATATAAGGAAACTGAGCCATGACGAAGATCGAAAAAGTAATTAAAGAAATTAGCGATCTTTATGATTTTTATCTTAAAATTCCAAAAATAAAGCAAGAAATTAAGAAAAAGTGATTATTTCCCATTTTGTTTTAGTTTTAGAAAGAAAGAATATGCGTAAAAAACGCCTCAGCGGTGTCTTATTACCTGTGGCTAGCTTACCAGCCAAAGACATCGGTAATTTTGGCAAAGTAGCTTATGAGTTTTTAGACCAGTTGGTGGCCAGCGGCCAAAAAATTTGGCAGATGTTACCCATTGGGCCTACGATTATCCATGATTCCCCTTTTTATTCCCCTTCAGCATTTGCAATTAGCCCAAATTATATTGCCCTCGAAGACCTTACTGAAAATCCAACACGCAAGGTATTAGAAGCAAAAACACTAGAAGATTATTACCACAAGTTTGATTTTGAAAACCCCAATCGAGTTGCCTATCACCTGCTCTGGGAACAAAAAAGGCCTATTTTGCAACAAGCCTATCGCACTTTTTTAAGCAATGTTCAGGACAAAACGAGTTTTCAACGTTTTGTTGCCAGCCAAGCATTTTGGCTAGAAGATTATGCAAAATTCATGGGTGTCAAAGAATTGTTTATGGGGCAAAAAGCTCATGAAACATGGTTCCAATGGCCACCTGAATTTAAAAATAAAACAGAATTTGATCGTTTATATTGTGAATTTGAGAAAATTGTAGAACAAAATCAGCACAAAGACGATGTCAATCAATGGAATTTCAATGCTTCAGGATATTGGAACCGCGAACGCGTGACTCAATTCCATACAATCCACTACCAGGCTGGATATCATCGTTTCTTACAATGGATTGTGTTCGAGCAATGGCAGCAATTGAAACAAGCAGCACAGCTTAAAGGCATCATTCTCATTGGAGATTGCCCAATTTATGTCGCTCCTGACAGTGCTGATGTATGGGCCAACCAGGCAGTATTTAAACTAACAGCTTCTGGCAATCAAGCTTGCTATGCTGGTGTACCGCCTGATTATTTTTCTCCAAAGTATGGACAATTTTGGGGCAATCCTATTTACAAATGGTTTGTGAATGAAGAACGCCAAGAATTGAATATGGCGGCATTGAATTGGTGGTGCAACCGCCTACAGCATCAATTCAGTTTGTTTGATGAGCTGAGAATTGATCATTTCCGTGGTTTTGCAGGATATTGGGAGATTCCAGCAGACAAATGCACAGAAAAAGATGAAAATGGTGTCATGGTAAAGACAGCCAAATATGGAGCATGGAAGCCTGCTGCAGGAATTCGGTTGTTTGAATACGTTGCTGAAAGACTACATAAAAAGCTCACAGAATTGCCCATCATTGCAGAAGATTTAGGTGTGATTACAAAGGATGTCACTGCGATCAGAGAAGCTTTGCAGGCTCCTGGTATGGCTATATTCCAATTTGCAGCGTGGGACAATCTGCATTATATACACCCAGATGGAACAGATCAATACTTAAAAACAGATGCTGATGTACGAGGCTTGCCTTTGCATGAGCAAGCTGCCTGGGACCGCCTCTTTTATATGGTAAAAGATGAATTGGTTCCTTTTAGTCAACATGAATTTTTGCCAGAAAATGCCCCAGTATCTGGAAAGCGTATTAGCTATCCAGGCACACATGACAATGAAACTTTGGTAGGCTGGTTTACATCCAAAGATCGCCTGCCTGCTGAAAAAGCTATCTTTGAACGCTACCTGGATCACAACTTGCGTGGCGAATATAAACAAGAACCAATTCATTGGAAAGTCATTCGGTTGCTTTTGAAGGCTCCTGAGCTTCAATATACCATCTTCCA
This sequence comes from Planctomycetota bacterium, assembly GCA_022710345.1. Classification (GTDB taxonomy): domain Bacteria; phylum Planctomycetota; class Uabimicrobiia; order Uabimicrobiales; family JABWCH01; genus JAKLHB01. The sequence goes on along the minus strand of JAKLHB010000031.1, from coordinate 20,012 downwards.
AATGCAAGATTTACTAGGGCTGCCTAATATTGGCCCACAGGACAATATTAAAATTCGAACCAATATCCCCAATAAAGAAGGACAATGGCAGTGGAAATTGGGTGGAACCCAGCAATTTAGCATGGATATTATGCAAAAATTAAAAGAAGCAACTCGAATCGGAGGAAGAAGTTAAAACTTCTTCCCAAATTTAATTCAATGACCTCGCCTCAAGCGAGGTCATCCTATCTAGGAGGCCAATCATGCAGCACAAATGGCTTTTATTGAAAAAATCGGCAATCATCATAAGCACCACTGTATTTTTGGTTGTTTTTATCGCTTACATGATGGGTGCATTCCATACAAAAGTTAATCCAGGCACTGTATCAAGTGCAGCTTTTGTCCCATATACAATAGAAAAAAAATGGGCTGTGGAAGCACAGAAAAAATGGATTACATACGAAGCGATTGGGACTGTTACCTCTCAAAAGCAAATCATAGTATCTGCCCAAGTGCGAGGTATCATTGCTATGATGCATGTCAAAGAAGGCGATGCAATTGTTAAAGACCAGCTTTTGATGACTATCCAGGACGATGAATTCGCAGTCAATTTGCAGCAAGCAATCAAAGGAGTTGAAATTGCTGAGAATAGCCGCCAACAAGCATTGCAGTTGTTTAATGCTGCTCAGGCTAATTATACCCGTACGCAGTATGAATTTGATGCAGCCAGTGCTGCTGTAGTACAAGCTGAACAGCAAACCAAATCAGCTCTTGCAGCCTTTGAACAAGCTCAATCACAATACAATCGCATCCAAGAATTCAAACGCAGCAATGCTGCAACCCAGCAGCAGCTCGAAGAAGCCCAATCCAAATACCTTCAGGCTCAGGCAGCCGTGACACAAGCTCAATCCGCTGTAAAAAGTGCTCAAGCGCAATTGTCTGGAATTCAAGCTGTCCTTCAATCTGCGCAAGCTGGTGTTGAACAAGCTAAATTAGGAATCGAAGGCGCAAAAGCACGCATAGAACAAGCACAATCCCAAGTCAGGCAGGCAGAAATTGGCATGAGCTATACTAAAATCAAAGCTCCCGATCATGCTATGGTGGTGGAGAAAAAAGTTGAGCCAGGCGATTTAGCATGGCCTGGAAGACCGCTCCTGCTGATTCAACAACCCCAGCTTTTGCAAATAGAAGCACGAATTCCAGAATCTCTACGGCAAAAGATAAAGCTAGCACAACAACTGAATGTGGAAGTAGATGCCATCCAATACCAGCAAACAGGAATTGTGAGCGAAATCATTCCATCTGCTGACCCAATGAGCCGAACTTTTTTGATCAAAGTTAAAATTCCATTCCAAAATGGACTGTACACAGGGATGTTTGGAAAAGTGCTTTTGCCATTGGAGGAACAAGAAAGTATCTTGATCCCCAAGCAAGCATTGCAACGAGTCGGCCAATTCACAGCCGTCTATGTTGACATCAATCACCAATGGATGCGCCGTTTTGTCATGCTTGGCAAAACATTGGGTGACCAAGTCGAAGTTTTATCAGGAATTGGCCCTGGAGATCACATTGCAATTTTCAAGGAGAACTAACCATGCCTGAGCTAGAACATCCTAAAGGCTTGATCACAGGAATTGTGGAAAAATTCCTTGGCGGCTACTATTCCTTAATTTTTATTACATTAGCTTTGATCATGGGAGCTGGAGCAATCTTGGTCACGCCTCGAGAAGAAGAGCCCCAGATTGTGGTGCCTTTGGCAGATATTCTTGTTTTCTACCCAGGAGCCAGCGCTCCAGAAATTGAAAACTTAGTAGCTTCGCGTTTAGAAAAATTACTTTGGCAGATTGATGGTGTTGAATATGTCTATTCCATGTCGAAACGCGATATGGCTGTTGTCACGGTTCGGTTTTATGTTGGGCAAGATCGAGAACGCTCGTTGATCAAACTATACAACAAGCTTCACTCGCATATAGATCAAGTGACACCCGGGTCGTGAAGCCGATTGAAATTGACGATGTTCCTATCGTGACTTTTACCCTATACTCCAAGCTATATGATGACTATGTGCTTCGAAGGGTTGGAGAAGAAGTACTTCGCCGCCTCGAAGCATTGGAGAATATATCTCAAAGCCAAATCATAGGCGGAAGACAACGTGAGCTACGCATTGAACTAGATTCTGGGAAATTGGCAAGCATGGGACTTAGTCCTTTGGAAGTTTACCAAGCTTTGATGCGACAAAACATCTCACTCACGGCTGGACAATTTGAACGCGGCAATCAATTGCAAGATGTATTCACCGGCCCTTTTTTGCGCAGTGTGCAAGATGTAAAAACTCTCGTAGTTGGAATCCATGATGGCAAAGCAGTATATTTGCAAGACATTGCAGATCAAATCAAAGATGGCCCTGCAGAACGTCAAAGCTATACACGGATTGGATTTGGCCCAGCACAGAAAGAACTTTGGGAAAAATACCCAGAATCACAGTCGGCTGTCACTTTAGCATTAGCAAAGAAAAAAGGCACCAATGCCGTTGCTGTGGCCGAAGAAGCTATTGCAAAATTGCAAGAGCTTCAAAAAACAATTGTGCCATCGGGCATTGAAATCGAAATCACCCGAAATTATGGAGCCACTGCGGATCAAAAAGTAAACGAACTGCTGCTTTCACTTTTGTTTGCCATTGTTACTGTAGTTGCATTGCTTGCTATGACCATGGGCTGGCGTGAAGCATTGGTAGTTTCTTTTGCAGTGCCGATTAGCTTTGCACTTTCACTTTTTGTGAATCTTATTTTTGGATATACAATCAATCGCGTTACATTATTTGCTTTGATTTTATCGCTTGGCATGGTGGTGGATGACCCAATCACCAATGTGGATAATATCCAACGCCATATCCTCACAGGACGTAGAAAAAATCCATTGCTCGAAACATTGTTTGGTGTTCAAGAAGTACTACCACCTGTCATTATGTCAACATTGACCATCATTGCATCCTTTATTCCTATGTTTTTCATCACAGGCATGATGGGCCCATACATGCGGCCTATGGCAATCAATGTGCCTTTGACAGTCTCATTTTCCACACTTTGTGCATTAACTTTTGTGCCCTGGTTGAGCTATCAATTATTGAAAAAAAGACATGGCGAACAACGATTAGCGAGTGAGAAATCTTCATTCGCTGGCCTTGCAGAAACTCCTGTGATGAGAATGTATCGCAAGGTACTTCATCCATTCTTGCAACACAAAGTGCTCGGTTTTGGATTTTTAGGCCTCATCGTTGTTTTGCTAGCTGTTTCTGGCTTGTTGGCTATCACAGGCTTAGTGCCACTTAAAATGCTGCCCTTTGACAATAAAAATGAATTCCAACTGGTAATCAACATGCCAGAAGGCTCTACTTTGGAATCCACAGATGCATTGGTCCAAGAATACGAGCAATATTTTCGCCAGGTAGTGGAAGTCAAGGAATTTATTTCTTATGTGGGTGCTCCATCACCCATAGATTTCAATGGCTTAGTCCGGCATTATTATTTCAGACAAGGCCATCATTTAGCAGACATTCGCGTCAATCTTTTGGATAAAGAAGAAAGAAGCCAGCAAAGCCATATCATTTTATTGCGCCTGCGTCCGGATTTAGAAAAGCTTGCCCAAAAATATCGAGCCAATGTTGCTCTTGTGGAAATTCCACCTGGCCCGCCTGTTCTGGCCACTGTAGTTGCTGAAATTACGGGTTCTCCGGACCAAAGTTATCAAGACCTAATCAAAAGTGCACAAATTGTCAAACAGCGTATGAGCCAGGAACCCAATATGGTGGATGTGGATTGGACAGTGGAAGATCCCTGGATCCAATGGGAATTCCAAGTCAATAAGCCCAAAGCTGCGCTCAATGGCATTGACACCCAAACAGTGGTGTATACACTACGGTTAGCTTTAGATGGCGCAATCGCTGGAAGCGTGCATGTCCCTGAAGAACGAAATCCTTGGACAATTCGTTTGATTTTGCCCAAAGCTCAACGATCTTCGATCACTCAATTGGCTGACTTAAAAATCAAAGGCCAAACAGGTAATCTTGTGCCTTTGAGCGAAATCGGGCAATTTCAACAAACGCCTGGTGAGCCTACAATCTACCATAAAAACCTCATCCCTCTTGTATATGTGACAGCCGACATTGCAGGCCGTGCTCCTGCACAAGCAATTCTCAACTTACAGTCCCATTTTAAGCAACATCCATTGCCTCCTGGGCTCAAAATCAATTGGGCAGGAGAAGGCGAATGGCTGATCACCCTGGATGTATTCCGCGATCTCGGCATTGCATTTGGTGTTGCACTTTTGTGTATTTATCTCCTGATTGTTATGGAAACTGGCTCCTTATTTATGCCTGTCATTATTATGATGGCCATTCCTTTGACCGCAATTGGTATAATGCCTGGCTTCTTCTTGCTTAATCTTATTGGAACCCAGCATGTCGGAAATTTTCATGAACCAATCTTTTTCACTGCGACAGGTATGATCGGAATGATTGCCCTGGGCGGCATTGTCGTCCGCAATTCAATTGTCTTGATTGAATTCATAAAAACCGGCCAGGAAGAAGGTCTAAGTCTAAAAGATGCGATTCTAGCGAGCGGTGGTGTGCGTTTCAGGCCAATTATGCTCACAGCCAGTACGACAGTTTTAGGTGCATGGCCAATCACTTTGGACCCAATTTTCTCTGGCCTGGCCTGGGCATTGATTTTTGGGCTTGTGGCATCTACCATGTTTACGTTATTGGTTGTTCCGATTGTTTATTACCTCATCTATCACAAAGCATCATCCTAACGCATCAGAAAGGAAGAAAATTCCATGAAAATCTTGCTATTGATCTGCTGCCTGATGGTATTATCTTGCCGGTCTGTGTTCCAAGAACCATCGTATGAAATGCTCAAGCAAGAAAGCAAAGCAATCCAGTCGGCTACCAGACAGCCTGTAGAGCAGCCAACGGCCCCATCTTTGCAAAATATGCGTGTGGATCAATGCATTGCTTTGGCCATTCAAGGCAACCTTGACTATGCTGTTATTGCCCATAGAATCGAGCAAGCTCGAGCCGCATTAGCTTCTGCAAAAGCTGAATATTTGCCTATCTTCAGCATCCGCGCTCAATATTTTCATGCAGATTCCCCAGCCATGTATTTTGCGACCAAACTAGACCAACATGAATTCCAAATGCAAGGCAATCTCAACCAAACAGACGATTTTGGTAGTTCCCAACTTTCGTTCAATTTCTATGAACGCTTAAATTTAGCCGGCCGAGAAGCACTCAACCGTAAAGTGGCCCAAATTAACTTAGAAACAGCCCAACTCGAACAAGCAAAACTGCGAAATATTCTAGTGGATGCCATCATTTTAGCATACTATGATATGCTTGCCAGCCAAAAATACATTGCAATTGCAGAAAAATCCGTGACAACTGTGGATGCCCAACTGCAAGAAACAAAGGTTAAGTATGCAGGTGGTGGAGTACTAAAATCCGATGTACTGGCACTGGAAGTCCGATTGGCCAGTGCCCAAGAAGACGTAATTCGTGCCCGAAATCGCTATATTCTGGCAAAAAATAGCCTTGCTTATTTGATGGGCTTAGACCCTGAAGTGGAAATAAGCCTGGAAGAACAAGATTGGCAGCCTAGAGAACTGCCTCCTAATTATGAGCAAGGAATTGCAATTGCTTTAGCCACTCGCCCTGAAATTGCTCAAGTGCGCAAACAACTCTTAGCAGCCAAATATGGAATCGCCATTGCTCAATCCCATTATTGGCCAGACATCGAAGCATTTGGCTCCTATTATTGGGAAGATCGAGATTTTCGATACACCAGCAATCGAGATAATTGGAAAATTGGCGGAGCCATTGTTTGGAATATCTTTGATGGATTCCGTACCTATACTCGTGTGTGGCAGGCTAAAGAAATGTTTGCTGAAATGGAAAAAAGCGACCAAAAAACAGTGCTTGCCATCAAACACGAAGTCAGCACAGCCTATCGCAACCTAGAAGAAGCACAAGCACGCAGCAAAGTTTTAGATTTAGCTGTTCAGCAGGCAGAAGAAAACCTCGCTTTAGTCAAAAAACAATACGAAGGCGGCGCTGCAACCATCACCAAATACCTGGATACAGAATTGAGCTACACCCAAGCCCAATTTCAATGGACCCAAGCTCAATACGATATTAAAAAAGCAAAAGCTGCCTTAGGAAAAGCCCTAGGCTACTGTGGATTATGCGTTGCTGAAGAAAAACAGTATTAGCGGTAACTAGCCAATCAACTAAGTTTCTTTACATCTCATGCTATGATGCATCATAAAGGTCATCGTAGCCTTCATGGGTGCCAAGGCATAAGATTAAGATTTTCAAATAATTCTATATTGAGTGAAAAACTGTTATGCATAGGCAAAAAGGGCAGCCGGTCGCCTCTACGCATAATATATTCAATGCTTTATAGTATGTGTACTGGAAATACTCATCAAACTAGGAGGCCGTACAATATACGGAAATCAAAATGAACCAATACAAATTGATCTGCATGGCCGCATACATGCTTGTTTGCGGCGTATGTACAATTGCAGATGGTTTTAAAGATCCAACCTATTGGGAAGCCTTTGATGCAAGCAATATCAGCGGATTAAGCACGATTGGTTATTATGGTGCTGTGAGCGATGGACGCTATATTTATTACGCCCCATGCCGAGACTCAGATACCTACGGATTCCATGGACGTGTTTTGCGCTACGATACGCAGGCAAGCTTCACCAGTGCATCCAGCTATCTTGCGTATGATGCTAGCTCTATCAATGGGTTAAAGACACGCGGCTATGCAGGAGCTGTTTTTGCAAAAGGATATGTGTATTTTGTTCCTTACGCCAATGCCGATGGTGAGGAAACAGTCCGGCATGCGCGTGTCTTGAGGTATAATGTTGCAGGCAATTTCCAGACCGTCGCAAGCTGGAATGCGTATGATGCCAGCGTGCATCCAACCATTCCTATAGCCCATAAAACTCTGCTAGGCTATGATGGTGGCGTATACGATGGTGCTCGATATGTATATTTTGTTCCTTATGGAGATCAAAATGGTGCTACCAATGTCTATCCGCTTCGTTATGATACCCAGGGTGATTTTAATACCTTGAGCAGTTGGGAAGTCTATGACATTACCAACACGAGTGGCTTAGACACACGTGGATATTATGGCGGGACATTTGATGGCCGATATGTTTACTATGCTCCTTATGCAAAAGCTTCCAATGTATTTCATGGATTAGCCCTTCGTTACGATACCCAGGGGGCCTATACATCTGCAAGCAGTTGGAGTGCGTATAATGCAGGTTCCACGGACAGCATGAACACAGTCGGGTATAAAGGAGCAGTTTTTGATGGCCGATATATTTATTACGTCCCTTTCCGCGATAGCCCTTCCACGCAGCATTCACGAGTGCTTCGATACGATACCACGGGGAATTTCCAGAATTCTAGCAGTTGGAGTGCGTATGATGCTACCAACATTGACGGCTTAAATACCCAAGGATATGTGGGTGCTGAATTTGACGGTCAGTATGTGTATTTTATTCCTTATCAACAAGGCACCTTTTACCATGCGATTGTGTTGCGCTACGATACCACCAAAACTTTCAAAGATTCTGCTAGTTGGGCTGCTTATAATGCTGGTGCAACGAGTGGGTTAAATACCAAAGGATATAAATATGCAACCAAAGACACCAACTATATTTATTTTACCCCTTATAACTGCAATACTGCGTTTAGTGGCACTGTATTGCGGTATAAATGGAACCAACCCACAGCAATCACGCTGCTCTCTTTTACCGCAGCTTCAACATCAGACGGTATTATTTTGACATGGAAAACCGGTTCAGAAATCGAAAACGCAGGTTTTCATATTTGGCGAAGCAATGGCTTGGATGAAGGATACATGCGCATCACATCGCTCTTAATCCCTGCCCAAGGCAGCGTGTCTTCTGGATATCAATACTCTTATACTGACGAACGAGTCTTGCCTGGCGAAGTCTATTATTACAAGCTGGAAGATATAGATTACCAAGGCAAAACCTGCCTCCATGGTCCTATATCTATTGAATACCAGCCATAGTTTATGGCAGGCAAGTAGATTTTTATTTTTGTCGTAACACCCTGCACATCTATACGCACATAATTATGAAACACAGTATATTGTGTCTATTTCAAATGACTGATGTCCGTATGATTGATGATTATTCCCAGCACGTATAACAATGTTTTCTCTTATGCGTGCTGGGAATTGCAGCGGGATTATTTATGCCTCTTTTTGTTCGCACTCGGCCACAAAAATATTGTGCTTCATCAATTCCTTTTGGGCGTTTTTGTAGAATCCAGCGCAAGAATGAAACACGGCATAAACATGGGTCAAGCCATAGACCCGCTGCAAGGCTTGCAGGCTTTGAATAAAGTGCATGGGGTCCTGGATTTTTTCATTCCGCACGGTTCCCTGGATCGGGTATGGAGCAAAGATTCCTTCCCTACAGAAGGCAAGCCAGTTGCAGAGGTTCGAGCAATTTCCCTGGATCGGGTATGGAGCAAAGATTCCTTTTCTACTCTGCCTTCTCAAAATGATCTATGTCCAATCATCTACGGTTTTGGCAGTTTGCTATAGTCTAGCTCAGAGCCAAAAAGACTATGGGGAATGCAATAGATCAGAAGGCTGACCACGGCTGCTGTGATGACCCAATAACGTGCTTTAGGAGATTTTTTGATTTCCATGCACAATGCAATGGTCCAAAAGATCATAGCAATCATAGTCTTATTGTCTGTTAAATCATGGCCATAAGGAAATCCGGACCAAAACACACCAAATGCGTAATACTGCACGATCGGGCCAAATAAAAGGCCGCCTAACAATAGATATATCCAGGTGTGTAGCGTTATTTTGAATGAAGGCAGTTTGCAAAACGCCAAAATGCCTGCTTGGTTCGAAAAAATCATGCCTAGAAACATTAGCAAAATGTGAGGAATGAGGAAATAGAATGGGACATCGCCTTTGAAACGAATGATAATCGGATGCTTTGGAAAGGAGACGGTTTGTTGATCCAACTGCATTTCGAGATAATATTCTAATTTTCCAGCGCTGGGTTGCTTGGGCAATGCAGCCACAAGTTGATCTTGCTGCGCGACCAATGGAATGGAAGCCCAAGGATCATTCGTGCGATACCTACGCCATAGTACCTTTGCTTGAACATCAGAATGTATCCTAGGCAAGGTTAATAAATAATCGGCACTGGTACTATGGCTCCGGAGCAATTTATATGAAATTGCCTGATCACCAATTTGAACTTTCCCTCGCATAGGATACGTAGGCCCTGTCATTCTTTGATAAACAATGGAAAGCAATGTGATCAAAATTGCCAAAGTCCAAGATTTCCAAGTATACTGGCGCATATAGTTCCTTTCCGCCAATTTCAGCAGACGCTGTCGGTTGATTTCTAGCCTGCAAAGCAGCTTAGCAAAGCACGGGCATTGCCTTTGGATGTTTTCTGGTGCGCTGCTGAATTGGCTTACTTACGCCAATTTCAGCAGACGCTGTCGGTTGATTTCTAGCCTGCAAAGCAGCTTAGCAAAGCACGGGCATTGCCTTTGGATGTTTTCTGGTGCGCTGCTGAATTGGCTTACTTACACCAATTGCAGCAGACGCTGTCAGTTGTCTCTTTACAAATCGATTACGTTTACAGGTACGCTGATGTTTATGATACATCATTATTCTTCAGAAGGATGAAACTGCGATTTCAACGCACCGCAAACTGGACAATGCCAGGAATCTGGCAATGATTCAAATGGCGTATTGGGTGGAATATCATCTTCTGGAATCCCTTTTTGAGGGTCATACGTATAGCCACAAATCGAGCAAGTATATTTTTGCATATTTGAACTCTTTCAATAAAAATATTGTCCAATATAGACAACAGCTAGGATCAAGACTAAAAGACCGAGCATGGAATGTAAGACTTTTCGAGGCACAAATTTTTGCAACCGGGCGCCACAGTACATACCTAAAAATCCGCCAAGCCCAAATAAAATTCCCAGGCTCCAATCAGGCGGCCAGGTTGTGCTGTTGATCGCTGGAATCCATGTATAAAAGACGATGCCTGCCACTGAAGTGAGGAATGTGCCCAAGAGTGCGGCTCCTGCAATGGTATGGATGGGCAAATGAAAAATAGATACGCAAATGGGGGCTATGAGTGCACCTCCACCAATGCCATATGTTCCGCCTACAATGCCTACAATAAAAGCCAAAGCAAGCAATTTGAAAGTGTTGATGCGAAAGCGTTGTTCTAGGAATTCATATTCCACAACATGGATGGAGAACACAATGGTTTTGACCCAAGGTTTGCTGGGGACAGCCTCACCTCGCTCTTTGGCTTGTTGCATTTGTTTGAGCATTTCTTGAAATTTGGCATCTAATTCTTTCATGGAATAGCGTTTTTCTGAGCTTGGCAATACTTCATAGAGCATCCGTATGCCAATATACAGGAGCACAAATCCAACAAACAGCTTAAATGATCGAGGATCAGGAAAATATTGAACCCGAATTTGGTATCCCCAAAAAACACCGGGTAAGGTACCTAAGATGACAACCCATGTAATTGGCCAGGCCATGCGGCCCTCTTTGATGTAGCGGTACACACCGCTTGGGATGGCCACCAGGTTATAGACAAAATTCGTGGAATTTACAGAGGGTGAAGTGAAATGAAGGTAGCTCATCTGAAAAGGCAGCAATAAAAATCCACCTGAAATACCAGCCATGGAAGTAAAAACAGAAACCACAAAAGCTACCAGAGGCGGTATCCATAAGCTTGTTTTTACCCCAGATATGGGAAAATACATCTCCCAAAATTCAAACATTATTTTTTTGCCTTAATTTTCTTTTTCAGGGCGTTGAGTCAAGAGTGCCACAATGATGGCTGCTAATGTTGCCATGGCAAAGGATACAAAGCGGACAGAAATCATGGCATTGAGGCCTGGAACCCATTGCCAAATCGGAGTAGTAACAGCCCCTGCGACCATGCCTGCGATCACACCTTGTCCATTCATTTTTTTCCAATGCAAGGATAATAGAATGGCTGGCCCAAAAGAAGCACCTAAGCCACTCCAAGCCATGGAGACCACATCATAGATCAGGTTCGTGGAAGTCGCGGCTAGCCCTAAAGCAGCAAGGCCAACTAAAACAGTCACCACACGACTCAAAAGCAAAAGCTTTTTGGCAGAGATTTGTTTGCGCAATGCCTTGCTGTAAAAATCTTCTACAATAGTCGAGGTTGTCACTAACAATTGGCTGTCGGCTGTTGACATCATGGCTGCAACTGCGCCTGAAATCAAGATTCCAGCAAGCCATGCTGGAAATAGAAAATTTGCTAAGACTGGCAGCAATCGTTCAGGATCAGCGCCTTGGCCTTGCAAGCCCGTGCTTGGGATCACACTTGTGTAAAGCAAGGTTAATCCAACCACACCGACCAATGCAGCGCCACCATAAGCTAAAATCGTCCAGATAATCGCAATGATACGACCTTGGCGAATTTGCTCTGGTTTTTGAATTGCCATGAACTTGGTGACCAAATGCGGTTGGCCCATATATCCGAGACCCCATGACAATCCGCCTACAATCGCAGCCACAGCAGGCCATCCTACTTTTGATGCTGTGACCGAGCCAATTGCTCCGCTGGCTGCAAATGCGGCCGAGATGGAATATCCATGCTGCCAAATCAAAGTAAGCCCTATAACAGGCATGATCACAAGAGTGACGACCATCAAAATGCCTTGGATGACATCTGTGTAACACACAGCCAAAAAACCGCCCATCATGGTATATAAAATAACCACTCCTGCTGCTAATACCATTCCCCATAATGGATTAAAACCGAAAGTTACCTCCAAAATTTTGCCACCGCCAATGAATTGAGCAGCAATGTAAAAGGCAAAGAAAAAAGTAATGATGAGCATGCTCAACACTCGGGCGGCTTGCCCATATTCTCCACAGAATTTAAAGAAATATTCAGGCAGCGTGATTGCTCCATATTGTTCTGAGACAATCCGCAGTTTACGAGCAATCACAAACCAGTACAAAATAATGCCACTCACACAACCCAAGATCGTCCAAATTTCCACTAACCCAGTGGCATACATGGCACCAGATAGGCCTAACAGAAGCCAGGCAGATTCCCCAGCCGTGCGTTCTGAAAACGCAATGACCCAGGCACCTAATTTACGGCCGCCTAGAATAAAGTCTTCCTTAGACTCATTTTTGCGATATGTCCACAAACCCACAAGTCCAACGAAAATTAAATAAATCACCAAACCAAACAGTGGTGTGTTGATCCAAGCCATCTGCGTTCTCCTTTAATGGAAAAGATGCTGAAAAAAGCTGGCAATAGAATGAATATTGCCAGCTTTTGCATTATGCTCGTTTCACAATATTGAGAGGATCAATTCCGCGACAAGAAACTTTGTCTGAAACAAGACTATCTCATTTTGGTCAATGCTTCTTGCGCGGCTTCCAACATAGGTTGAGCAGAGAGCGGGCTACCCACTGCATGCTTCATCCATAGTTGTGGAATGATGCGACCGTATGTATAGATGCGTTCCATCTCTTGGCCAATCACTTTACCTTCCATTTGTTTTTCAAGTTGGAATTCAATGATATGGCCGACAGGATAAGCTGACAGATACAATGGATACGCGACCATATGGGAATAAATGGCCAGAATTGGACTGTCTGCTATGCCAAACACATCTGCATAATATTTATTCCACACTTCAATGGCAATGCGGGTGGCTGCTTCGGCGACTTGTTCTGGTTTTTGTGGACGATGTTTATACATCCACTGCCATAGCTTAATGTCAACCAAAGCCACGCCCATAATTTCACGTGTTGACCAGAAGCTGTCCAATGCCTTGAGGGCTTTGTAATCAGGATTTTCTGGTTTCATGCCTAGGATCTCCAAATCTCTGGCTTGGAACACAAATGCCCAGGCTTCTGTAAAAGCAGTGGTTGGCACTCCATGAAGCATGTATTGATCCACATCATACAGCGTCATCACTTGCTCAACGTTATGGCCTAATTCGTGCATTGCAATATTAAAGCCTTTGTAGTCCATACCATGCTTTGGCACACGAGTTCTGAGATGTGCTTTGAATCCGCGCATCTCAGCACCTGCTGCATGACCTGCACCGCGAGCTGGATCAACAGTAAGTTTGGTTGCTATGTGTTCTGCTGTTTTTTGGCTAAATCCCAATTGTGTAAGAATATTGGGCACATCTTTTTCAAAATCTGCAATGGTGGCGTATTTGGCACTGACTTTTTGGTCCAAAATTTCTTGAGAAATACCGCTTCTTGGCTTGAATCCATCATACCAAATATCAAAAGGTTGTAAGCTGCGGCCTAAACGTTTAGAAATGAGTTCTCCTACTTTTTTGCCAGTGGGCGAAGCTAGGAATTCTTCAAAAACACCCGCGACTTCTTCTACTGGAATTTCCATATCTAAATCAAAAGCGCGTTTGATGGCACTTGGATAGTATGGATAAGAGGAATCCATTTTTTTCAAGGCTTGATACATGGCTAAGATATGGTTATACCGGGTATAAGGTTCAGCAGGAGTTTGAATTTCGGTTCCATCTTTTTGAAATACTTGATTGGTGACTGGGTTCCAGAGCAATGCATCGCTATTGATGACAGCCTTTGGAATGGTTTGATGAATGATGCGTTGCATCACTTGGTAAATCATCTGTTGGCGCACAAGGCCATCGGCTAAAGCATACTGAGCTTTAAGTTCATCACGCAATCCCCAATGGCTGATGAGGGAAAGATCACTTGGGAAATATGTCTTTTTGGCCTCATCCACTAAATTGCCCATATAGATATTGTATTCTGAAATATACGTATCTGTTTCAACCAGTTGTTTGCTATATTTTTGAATTAAATTAGCAGGCACACGAGAATCAAAAAGGTCGCCAATGCGGGCATAGGCCCATTGCTCGCGTGTCCAATTTGGTCCCAATTCCACCTTTTCTTGCAAAGAGAAGTAAGAGAAATTGAGCAGAATGAAGAATGCAATCTTATTTTGATATAAGTCTTCAGTTAAATGTGCACTTGGATCATAAGCACCATATAGGTAATCTATTTTATCAATTGCACCAGTATCCACTTGAAGATTCCATTGGAGTTCCAGGCCCATTTTGTTATATAGACCACCTAAAATTTCTTGATACCGGGAAAGCTTTTGAAATGTTCTGTTCAATTCTGCTGGATCAGCAATAAAGTTTTCCATGCAAAATTGTGAAAATTCTTCGGGCTTGCCATCTTGCTTCTTCCAAAATACAGAGACTTGTGCAACCCCTTTGAAAATACGATCTTGTTGTCCTTGACCATATTTTGCAAGCAAATCTTGAACAACTTGAGTTTGGACCTTGCTAGGAATATACGTGTTTTGTTTATGAGCCAAAGTTTGTTGTCCTTCCAAAAAAACGCCTAAGCTCACACTTAGGATCAACAAAATGCAAACTTGATATTTGAACATAACTATACCTCGTTTTCTAAATCAGTTTGTTGAGAAACGGAAAACGGCACAGAAGCAGGGATTCTTTTTTGAATTTCCTGTTTGAGTGTATCATTTAAATAAGAGTTCTTCAATAGTTCTTTGAGAATTTCCATAATACCAAAAACTTGTTCCCGCAAACCATCCAAAAGCACATACAGCAACTGCTCTCGTATTTTCTCTGAAAGAATGGGATCAGGAGCCAATTGCTTTGCATACATCATGATTTTCACAATGCGCATGATGATTTCCTGGTCTTCAGCATTGCGATAATCAGGGTCAGTGTGAAATTCAATAAGCTTTTGTGCAGCTTCTTGCGCGAATTCAGCCAAGCTAGGTGCAGGATTTTTCTTAAAAATATTTGCGATCAATTCTAGCAAGGTCAGAATATCGGCTTTCATGAGCAATGCTTTGGCCAATCGTGCCTGGTCACTTTCCATGATCTTAGGAGATTGGCAAAAATCAGCCAGAATCTCTGCTAAATCAATGGTATTTTTGGGTCCCCAGATCAATTTATACTTTACAATACCTTGCCATTTTTTCAATAAGAAATCACTGATGCTTTTACTCAGAGCATTCGATGTGCTTTGAGCCAGGCCAAGCCTGCGCATTCCTTGCAGCAGAATGGGCAAAAGTTCTGTATAAGCATCGCTTTTTGCGTCGAAAACAAAAACCTTATTCTGCTCACGGTCTTGCTCTGTGAAAAAGTTTTCGGGCAGTCGTTTATCGAGCAATGCCATGAACAAATAACAAACATCGTTTTTGGTTTCCAATGATGTGCTTGCTGTGGTCACTGCCCATCCTAAACCTTCGAGCACTGCGTAAGGCAAATGGCTGCTGTGGAGGGAAGCAAGAAGATACTCGACAACATTGTCTGCAAAATCCGGATCAGATCCAGGGCTCGCAGCAATTTTCCCAAGGGTTTTGAAAAGGCCCGCAGCATAAGGAACTTTGGAAGTAAGCTGCGCCTGGATAAATTCATACATTTGCACTAAAATTTGTTTTTGCGAAATCTCCAGTGCAACATAGCCTAAAATTTCTGCAGCATGATTTAGTTGCAACACAGGCAACGGCCGCTGCAAAAGCCTTAAAATAGCAGTAATCGCAGGCTCTTTCATGCGGCATAAAGCTGCTTTGACTGCTTCTGGATATTGGTCAAAAGTCTCTTTGTGGATTTCCATCACAGCAGTTGTGGCAAATTCAATCTGCAAATCTGTCGAAATTTCTGGGTTAGATAAGAATATATTGTCCAGCAAGATAAGCCGTAAAGCGTCTGGTGTTTTTGGAAATACTTGGATATACACAGATAGAATTTGATCTTGAATATCTTTGGGCAGTTTTTTATCTGCGTGGATTTTATCCAATAATTTAATGATCTGCACACGCTCGGTCATGCGTATGGTGTGCTGAAAACGTTCGAGGAGTGCAGGAACAGCATGGATTCCTAACTGCACAAGACTGGCTTCCAATCGCAAATAGATGGGATCTAAATCATCACCTAAGCCAAATTCATAAACCATTTGTTTGGCCAGAGATGCGGTATCCCAATTTTTGCCATGATCCAGAATTTGCGTGCATAAAAATGCTCTCAGCCGTCTGGACTCTATTTTGGAAATCTCTGCAAGAAGCACTTGGGTCAACAAATCTGGGTCTTTGGCTGAAATTTGCTTAAAAATTTGCATCGCAGGCTGGGTGCATTCATCTAAGCGACTAATGGCAATCGAAATGCTAACCAAAATAATTCGTTCTAACATGGCTTTAGGAGATGCAGGAATATATGGAATCATAGCAGCCAATGACCCAAGGTACATGGCAACCTCTGCATTTTTAGGATCCGCAAGCAATGTGAGCAGCATCTGTAAAATCACGCCTTTTTCAAAATCATTCACATCTTTGAATAAAAGGCTCAGGCTATGCAATGCCTGCCGTTTTTGACTCACATCGCCTTTGCCAAGAAGCATGATCGAATCCACTAAACCAGATACGACCCCGATTTGGCGCAAAGATTGCGCAGCTTCTAGCCGCACGCTCCATTCAGTATCAGCCAAAGCATGAAGAAACAGCAAAGCCTTTTCCTGTGCTGGTTCCTTAGACAATGTCATTTTGCGAATGGCTTCGATTTTTTCATCTGGCTTAACCGCAGTGGCAATGCTTAATTTACATCGAGTGATTTCTTCTGCTGTGAACAAATTTTCCAACCCCTGCAATCGTAGCTCCAATGTAGCAACTTCTTTGGGCTGCAATGGCTGCAAATCTTGAGGTTGGCTGGCTTCTTGCTTCCAAAAAGTTTCTGCTAAAACTTCATCTTCCAATGCTAAAACACGATGGCTGCCATGATCTAGCAAAACCAAAGGATAAGCTTGTTCTGGATCATGTTTAGCTTGCCATTCTTTCAGATTTTCTGGCTGTTCTAAGGCCGCTAGAATTGACCGATCTTTGAGCATGGTTTTCAATGGCCCAGTCATGCTGCATAATTCTAGTAATGGTTCGCTTAAAAAAATATTTTTGCTGCGTAAAATTCCAACCACCACAATGGCAAATGGACTAAGATGGAACCGTTCGCGTAAAGCACTTTCGTTCCCTTGGAAAATTTGCATACATGCGTTCCTTGGTTTTGGGTTATTTCGTCCACCATCCTGCGATTAAACCAATAACACCTAAAATAAAAATAATCAATGCAGTTAGACTTGCCATGAGCATGTTCCACATATCTATTGTGTTTCTGCGATGATAATAAAGCTTAGGCCCCCAGTTGCAATACTTTTGCTCGGCTAAAATCAGAAGTTTGCACCGTTGGATATCTTCCAATAACTGGCCAGCGTGCTGATACCTCAGCCTGGCTTCCCCTTCCATACACTTATGCACAATGGCTTCCAGGTATGCTGGAATATCTGAAGTAACTTTGCGCATAGGCGCTGGCAATGATTTTTTGGGCAATTTTGATAAACGCTGCCGATCTAAAATCATATCGCGCTTATTATCGGCTGCAAAAGCCCTTTGCCCTGTGAATCCTTCATACACAACGACACCTAGAGAAAAAATATCACTTCTTCCATCTACTTTTTCGCCTCGTGCTTGCTCAGGGGACATATATGGCGCACTACCAATGACATAGCCCTCTTTTGTCAAGTTCGGAGATTCCCGAATTTTGGCAATCCCAAAATCAAGTAGCTTGGCATTGCCCCCGGAATCAATCAATACATTGGATGGCTTAATGTCTCGGTGGATGACTTCCTTTTGATGCGCATGCTCCAATGCACTTGCCATTTGCTCAAAAATAGCAAGCATGGCCATCAAAGGCATTTTTTTTCCCTCGATCAAGTTGGCCAAAGATTCGCCTTTAAAGTATTGCATGACAAAATAATCAATGCTATCTGGCCCAACTTGCAATTTCCCAACTTCAAAAATCGTGATGATATTGGGATGATACAAACGAGCTGCGGATTTAGCCTCGTATTCAAATCGCTGCACTTTTCGAGGATCTTCTCGAGCCATTTCCAGGGGCAAGACCTTAATGGCTACTTTGCGTTTGATCACATCTTGCTCGGCTAAAAATACAGTGCCCATTGAACCTTGCCCAATGATTGTTGAAATGGTGTATTTGCTAAACTTACGTGGTATTTCCATAGAATTTTCCTGAATCTCACAGAAAACTAGCAACTTGATGAAAAAATGATCCGCAGATGATCTGATGCACTAGTCAATGATTTGCATCTGTCTTGGTATAACTCCATCGCATATAACATATTGTAAAGCAGCTTATTATGCCACAGCATAAAAATAGCCTGTGGTTATGCTTTCAACCTGCATCAACGCAGGTAAATATTGTAACTTAAATCCAGTTTTTTGACAAGTAAAATTTTAAGTTTATATGTAATAATATATTATAAACTATTTTATTTTTTTATATTTTTTTTTCTTGACATTTTGGTAATAAAGTACTATTATACCAAAATAAAGAAGATTTTCATTTTGCTTTTGAAAGGAAAATAAGCTATGCAAAAAATATATATTTTCATTTTATTCATCGTTCTGTTCAATAACTTTATCTTAGGGCAGGCATGGGTTTGTCGTCATGGCCTGGATTCTGCCAAATACCAAGCTGAATTCAATAAATGGACTGCTCAAGGATATCGGCCCATTCAGATTAGCGGATACACAGACAGCGATAAAACCCTTTATGCTGCGATTTTTGAAAAAGCCCCTAATCCACCTGCCTGGGTGGCCAGACATGGCTTGTCTCAAGCTGCGTATCAAGGCGAATTTAACAAATGGACAGGCCAGGGATATAGGCCGGTTCAGATAAGCGGTTATGCTGTTGGCAATCAAATTTATTATACTGCGATTTTTGAAAAAGCAGCCAATCCACCACCATGGGCAGCCCGACATGGACTTTCTGCAGTTGAATATCAAACTGAATTTGATAAATGGATCAAGCAAGGATATCGGCTCACGGACATTAGCGGCTATAGTTTAGGCGGAAAAGCCTATTATGCTGCAATCTGGGAAAAAACTGCCAATCCACCAGCATGGTCAGCTCGTCATGGCATGAATGCCGACACATATCAAGCCGAATTTCAAAAACACCTGACTCAAGGCTATCGCCTCAAACAAGTCAGCGGATATAGCATTTCAGATAAAGCCTATTATGCCGCAATCTGGGAAAAATCAGGCACAGGCGCGTGGATAGCTCGACATGGCCTGACCGCACAAGAATATCAAGACGAATTTGATCGCTTCTTCTATCAAGGCTATCGCCCCGTTTGGATTGCTGGGTACAATGTGGATGGAGAAGATCACTATGCTGGAATTTGGGAATGCCACAATGGTTTTTTGTCCACAGAACTCAACGCAGTGGATCAATTAGCCGCCCAATTCATGCAAGAATACAATGTTCCTGGCCTTTCCCTTGCAATTGCTAAAGATGGCAAATTAGTCCTTGCCAAAACGTATGGCTATGCCGATAAAGAAAAAAAGGAAAAAGTCGCTCCTCGCCATTTATTCAGAATCGCAAGCGTATCCAAACCCATCACATCAGTGGCTATCATGAAGCTGATCGAACTCAATAAACTCGAGCTCACAGACCGCATTTTTGGAACAAGCGGCATTCTTGGCACCCAATATGGCACCAAACCATATAAAAAAGATGTTGAAAAAATCACACTTCAGCACCTCTTAGAGCACACAGGCGGCGGTTGGGGCAATAAAGCCAATGACCCCATGTTCTCGAAACCATCGCTCAACCATGCTGAACTCATTGGCTGGACCTTGGACAACCTGGCTTTGGAAAACACTCCAGGCACAACCTACGATTATTCCAACTTTGGATATTGCCTCCTTGGCAGAGTCATTGAAAAACGAACCGGCAAAATACACGTGGTTCTAAGCTATTACCCGAACGATGCGGCAATGCCCGTGATCTATACGATAAATGAATACAATTTGAA
>JAKLHB010000309.1 GCA_022710345.1 Planctomycetota bacterium | reverse complement strand
CGTAGGGCCCCAGAAGGTCGTAGATTCCAAGAAGGCCGCCGATTCCCAGGTCCACGCTTCCAAGAAGGCCGCCGATTCCCAGGTCCACGCTTCCAAGAAGGATGCAGATTCCAAGGCGAATGCACCAAGAGAGGGAAATGCCCAGGCAAAATGATCCCAGGCAGATGCCCAAAAGCCATGAAAGAAAAATTCCGTATGCATCGCGAAGGCAAGAAGCCATGGATGCAAGGCAAGAAGCCTGGAATGCATAGCAAGAAGCCATGGATGCAAGGCAAGAAACCTGGAATGCACAGCAAGAAGCCATGGATGAAAGCCAAAGAACGCAAAATGGCTCGTAGGCATGAGGTAAAGCCCGAGGCACCAAAATTGACCGAAGAACAAATTGCTCAAGAAAAAGAATTACTGAAACAACTGAAAGAAGCACGCGCAGCACTTAAAAAAATTCAACAAGAAATTGCCAAATTCCGACGTGCTCAAAGAGAAAAAGCAGAAAAATAGATTCTAGCTCGATGACAATCAATATCTAAAAAACACGCTTTATCTCAAAGCGTGTTTTTTTTCTAAAAACGCCCCAACAACTCAAGCAAACATTGCTTCCTTCTGCCAATTGCAGTAGATGCCGTTGGATTGAATCTTTGGATGTTTCTTGGGCGCTGTTGAATTGGCACATAGTGAAGATTGAACAACATCAGCTTGCTGTGAACAACCTCAAAAATTGTCTAGCCTTTACGAAAGGCTAATGGATACGAAAGGAAAATCTTATGACAAATAACTTGGTAACTCATAAGCAGCTTATCGCTGTTTTGCTTCTAGTGTTATGTCTATGCTTGGCAGAAACTCCGGTTTTTGCCCAAAGGCCACCACCTCGTCCTGGAAAAGAGCCCAAAGGGCCACGCGGCCCACAGAGATATTCAATGGAGCAAGCTATATCAGATCAAGCACAGCTTCACACCATTGCTTTTAGTGGGTTGGCATTCATTACCGGAGATTTCGGTGCGGCTACGTTTATACCACCTGGAAAGATATGTGATTACTTTGGCTTTCAATATATGCGCGATATTGATGTAGCCCAAAAGGGCCACAATCCTATATTTTTGAACCGTATAGCTGGTAATATATTATTTATTTTAACAGATGCTCAGCGAAAAATTTTTATGGATTTGGCACGTAAGCAAGCAGCCCAATTCAATGAGTTAGCATTAAAACGGTTTCCGCTGATCAAGGCATTCTATCGCGAACTGATTGGCGATGTCCCCGCTGGTAGTACTGGCTTAAACAAAGCAGAAGTAATGCAATATGTAGGAGATATTTTCGCCTTTGATGCTGAATTAAGCTACGAACGGGCTCAGGTTTTTTGGCAAGTCATTTCATCGTTCACTTCACAGCAAAAAGCCTATCTTGCAAAGATGAAGTTTGGTGACTTCAATACCTGGCCAGATGTTGATGTAGGTACCTACAAAATGCCACGTGGCACAGAAAAGTTGGTCAATGTTGCTTATATGACCTATGCAAGCGAGCTTTTCAGTTGGTATGCAGGCTCGATTGTAGCTGATACCTATTTCTGTCCCGAACGGCATGGCACGTACTTTGGCGGGTTTTATATGAAAGATATGCCTGCTATGGGAAAACGTGACTATGATATTAGTACGTCCATCACCGGTGATAGTGGGAAGGAATTTTTAAACACTCTGACAGAGGAACAGCTCAAACACATTACTGGCATACTGGCTTTACAACGAAAGGCATTGCAGGAGGTGATTGAAGTCCGACGTGCCATCTCGGTGGAATTGCGTAAGTTTCTTAAAGGAGAGCAAGTAGATAAAAAGAAAGTGATTGCTTGGGGACATCGTTATGGTGAACTGGATGGAGAAATGTCTTATTATTATACGATAGCCTTTGCAAAGGTAAATAGCACGCTTACAGAAGAACAACATAAAGCCTTAATTAAGTTGCGGCATCTTGAAGGATATACGAGTGCTTCAGCATATATCTATTCAACACCAATGCGCGAAGAAATAAGCCTTCCGGATACAGATCACTTCTTCTTTCCACCAGCAATCGAAACACGCCCAAAATAATATCTTGCATCATAAGGCGTTATGAAATCTCAGATTACAACGACGACTCAAGAAAACATCGTTTCATTCTGCTAATTGCAATTGCCTCTAACGCTTACTTTTTAAGACTTTCTAGCCAGCGTTGTTCGGAAAATATTTAAAAACCAGCCAAGCCTTACAGGGCTTGGCTGTTTTTTTTCAAAAGCTTATTTTTTGTCTTTGATTTCAGCAAGGCTGCGATAATATTCCAGGATTTTTTCCTGGTACTTTGCAGGAATTTTCATTTTTTGAATGGCATGGATGTATTCACGCACACGAGGTGGTAGATCGCCCCATCGTTCATTATCATCAGGTGGTTTCTTTTGGTCAGGAGGCTCTTTTGATTTATCTTTTGGATCTGGATTGGAAGGTTTTTTGTCATCTTTTTCTTTGTCATCCTCTTTCTGGTCTTTCTTATCTTTCTTAGAATCTGAGTCTTTTGGTTTCTTGTCTGGATTGGGGCTGCGGCTAGAAACTGGTTTGGCCATACTCACCACTTTGTCAATTTCTTGGATCACCTGCTGTTGTTGTTGCCCTAGTTGCCTGAATAATTGATCCATTTCGCTGATGGCTTGCTGTTGTTTGCGGAGGGATTCCATCAATTTTTCAATTGAATCTGCCGCATCTTTTTGTTTTTGAATCTGTTCCATCAATTTTTGTAATTCTTGCTGTACCTGGCCTTGCTGCATTCCACATTGGGTAAGGAGTTTTTCGATGTCTTGGATGGCTTTTTGCTGTTGCTGCTTGCATTGGGTTAATTGTTCCAATAGTTTTTGGACATCTTCTTGTTTTGCGCGAGTTTTTTCCAGTAATTTTTGAACTTCTTGCTCTAATTTTTTAATATCTTGTTGCTGAAGCAGTTGCTCTAGTTCTTTTTGGATCTTTTCCTGCTGCTCTTTGGATTGTCCAAGAAGCTCGCTAATTTCTTGGATCACCTGTTTTTCTTTGGCTTGAGATGTGCTTAAATCTTCGGCTGCTTGTCGTACACCTTGTTGAATTTTGCTTCTCTCAACAGTGCCTTTGGACAAGCTTTGCTCGATTTCTTCCATTTTTTGCTGGACTTCCTTCAATATCTCCAATGGATTTTTTTGCTTGAGCTGTGGCAATCCAGGAGGGAGTTCAGGCTTTTCTTCGGATGGTTCTGTGGATTCAGGCGTTTCAGATGGTTGCTCTTCACCTGATTCAGTACTGGGCTCTTCTGGTTTGGGCGGTTCTGGTGGCTCTTGTGCCCAAATCATACTCAAAAACAATAAAATAAAGCATAGATTTAAGTATTTAGTCATGATCAATTCCTTTCTGCCATAACTAACCCAATTGAAAAATTATACCTTGCTTTTGGCAAAAAAACAAATTTATCTACGTGCTACTATGATCCAGAGGAAGAGACAAAGCGAGAAAAGCCATCATCAAACGCTATGCCCTAGCCAGATTCCATCATAATTAAATATTGACAAAAGAATAAAAATATTATATTATACCATGAATTCAAAATGTGTTTCTTTTTTCTTCTTTCAAAAATGAAACTAATGATTGATTGCTTACTTGTGGTATTTTATTGTGGCAGTAAAAGCCATACCACCGAGAGGCATTTTAACTATCAATCCTATTTTGGCTTATTCCAAATGGCATTGAGCCGCCAAAATCCAATAATTTTAAAAGAGTTCATTGCATGAATGTGAAAACCACAAAAACCCTTGTGATGGAAAAATGGGTGAACCTTGGAAAATGCATTGCACGGGATGCAGAAGGCAAAGCTATTTTTGTCCCTTATGTATGTCCGGGTGAAAAAGTTGTTGTGGAGATTCTGAAACGGAAAGGGGATTATGAACAAGGCAGGGTGAGAGAATTCCTCAGCACGGCTGCAGATCGGATTCAGCCGGTGTGTGAACATTTTGGGGAATGTGGAGGATGTTCTTTCCAGCACATTGATTATGCGCAGGAAATCAGAATCAAAGAGCAACTATTGGGTGAAATTTTTCGTCGCCCTGTTCAGATCACGGCTAGCCCGCAAATGTTAGGGTACCGAAACAAAGCCACGTTCCATTGCAGGTATGCCCAAAATCGTCTGTTCCTTGGGTTTTTGAAAAGCAATTCCAATGAAATTTGTTTGATTCAGTATTGCCATTTATTGCCCAAAGCGATCAATGAGCTAAAGCAAATCATGACTGAAATCCTGAGCACTATCCAAGGATTGGAAGACATTGTGTTTCGAGTCAGCAAAGATCAAAACGCAATACTCGTGAATATCCTAGGGGACAAGGCCATGAAAGGCATGGTAGTTCAAAAGCTCGATCATGCAAAAGCCTTCATTTTGGCTTATATGGGCAACCAAGGAATCCAAGAGTGCATTTTTTATTATAACTCGCAGCACATTATTTTAGACTGGCTTTCTACTCAACCCTATCTCACTGCAACCATCCATAGCAAAACATACCACATTGGAGCCAATGATTTTTTCCAAACCAATTATGGCATTGCAGAACTGATTTTCCAAACCATGCGCACCATAATCCCCCCAAGCGACTATCTATTAGATGCATACTGTGGCAGCCTTGTTTTAGGTATTCAGTTGAGCGATCACGCTCAACACATCATTGGCCTAGAAATTAGCCAAGATGCACTTGCCAGGGCTAAAGAAAACTTGCACCATAACCAAATCCAGCACGCCCAACTCATGAATTATGATCTGTCTCAGGCATTGCCTGCATTCCACGATTTGCAAGGAAAATCCTGTATCTTGGTCATAGATCCTCCTAGAGAAGGCATTGGAAAAACAGTGGAAACTTTAGATCATCTAGGATTTCAGCAAATTGTATATCTTGCCTGCGATCCTATGACTGCTAAACGGGATTGTCAAAAGCTGACCCATTATGCAATCCAACATATCCAAGGCTATGATATGTTCCCTCGAACGTATCATGTCGAATGCTTGATCGTACTCAAGCTGTCGAATGCTTGATCGTGCTCAAGCTGTGTTGATGCCATGTTCCCTCGAACGTATCATGTCGAATGCTTGATCGTGCTCAAGCTTGTCCTTGCAACGATGCTTCTGTAAGGATACGGTTTGCTTCCAACACTAAATCAATAGCTTCGTGTAGATTAGCTCGTGCTTCCTCCAGCGTGTTTCCCTGAGTATTGGCACCTGGTAATTCTTCTACAAAGCCAATGTAGCCTTCAGGCACTTTTTTGAAAATAGCTGTTGACTTGAGTGGCATAAAATTTCCTAGGTATGATGTTAGTCATGGAAGGCTCTAAACTACTTCGGCGCACTCTTCAGAAGTTTATGTCCTAAGCTAGAAAGCTGAATCAATCAGCGCTTTGAAAAAACGTAGTCGTCGTCATACGTGTCGAGCTAGCGATAAAATTTTCACCAATAATTTGTTAAAAGAATTGTATGTTATCGCTTAGCTTGACACGTATGAACGTAGTCGTTAAAAGAATTGTAATGTTATCGCTTAGCTTGACACGTATGAACGTAGTCGTTAAAAGAATTGTAATGTTATCGCTTAGCTTGACACGTATGAACGTAGTCGTTAAAAGAATTGTAATGTTATCGCTTAGCTTGACACGTAT
>JAKLHB010000308.1 GCA_022710345.1 Planctomycetota bacterium | reverse complement strand
TTCAATTGTGGCAACAGCCAGCGCAGGAGTGTGCTTTTTCCAGCGCCATTTGGGCCAGTAAGAGCAATTCGATCTGTAGGATGGATCGCTAATTCAGGAAATGATAACGCTTTTGTTACACTGAATGGCAATGTACCTGCTGCATGCTGAAACAGAATATTGCGGCTTGATACTGAACCAGGAAGCCAGATGCCCAATGTATATCGTTTTTTTACATGGATACTTTCTAATTCTTGCTGGATATGTTCCAGGCGGCCGTCTAATTGCCGAAGTAATTTGCCGCCCACAATGTCTTTGCCAGATAAACGTATGGCATCAATTTTTTGTTTTGCATCATGATCGTGCTTTGGAATGCCTTTTTTAGAGCGCTTGCGCTGATATTGATTGGCTAAATCAGTGCGGTGTCCAACTTCGCGTCGCAATTTTTTATATGCTTGCTTTTTAATCGTGTATTGTTTTTTGATGGCTTGCTCATCTGCTTGAGCAATTTGTGCTCCTTTTGAATAATTGCCAGGCCGACTGGTGACTTTAGGCGGCTCAATAAATATGCATTGCTGGCATAATGTGTCGAGCAAAGTACGATCATGGCTCACGAGTAAGCCCACGCCTGTAAAAGTTTTCAATGCATGCATCAGGATCATACAAGCGTCAGTATCAATGTGATTCGTAGGCTCATCAATCGCCAAGACTTCTGGCTCCAGCCATAATGCAACTGCAATTTGAGATCGTTTGCGTTCTCCATGAGATAATGTTGGCCAACGCATCAGCCAATCGTCTTGCACACCCAATTGGTCTCGAATCATGGCTGCACTTTTGGAAGCATCGTGTAGCAAATCAGCAAATTGGGCAGGCGGTGCATCTGTCCGTTGTTCACAATATACCATGCGCGGCGGAGCATCCACATAGCCGCTATCCGGCAGTAGTAGGCCGGTGGCTAATTTAAGCAGTGTTGTTTTGCCTGTGCCATTGGCACCCACAATCCCTGACCAGCCTGTGGCAAAATGCAGCGAAACATCCTGCAACAAAGGAGTCAATGCGGTTTCGTATGTAAAACTAACTTGATGAAATTGGATGAATGGGCGATTCATATGTTTCTCCTGGCGCTATGATCATGAAAAAAGGCGATCGAATGAAAATACGGCCGCCTTTTTTGGGCGGCCGTATGATAGCCGTATGATAGGCCGCCTTTTTTTGGGTGATCGTATGATACGCCGCTCTTTTTTGGGGCGACTGCATACGCCCTTTTTGGGCGACCGCATGATAGGCTGCCTTTTTTGGGGCGACCGTATGATAGACCGCATGATACGCCCTTTTTGGGCGACCGCATGATAGCCGCCCTTTTTTGGGCGCGGCCTCTTCTACGACCGCTCTTTTTGTCTAAATCACGCTACTTTAATCAATGGATAGGCCACAGAGTTTGCGGATTTTGCTGTATTGATCGGACATATTGAAATACAGGATATCAGAGACACCATCGCATTCCTGCAATTCTTTGAGTGTGGCAGGCCGCTTTTCTATAGGCTCACCTTTGCTTAGCTTATCCAAGCGGACAATCATGTTCATGGCAAGGTCTAGGGAGTCTGTGACCAAGAGAGCTAGGCGGTTAGAGGAATATTCGAGGCATTTAAGGTATGTGGCTGTGTTGATCTGGGAAACAGCATCCCATAGATCATTGCGAGTCTTGAGGGTGCCACTAACGCTCCATGATAGGCCTTTTTGGATTTGCTTTTGCAATGCTTTTGCATCGGGCGAAATTTCTTCGGTCAATGGGACAAAGCAACTGCGCAACAGTTTGAAATACACTTCGAGGTCTTCGGGTGTCATTTTCAAAGCCAAAGTTTGTCGTTGGCTGATGTAGAACAGATATTTGGCCAGAACAAAGTTGAGCTCAGTTTCAGTGCACAAATCCAACATACGTTGGCTGATGATGAGACTTGCAGGGCTTGTGTTTTCCAAAATAACTTCCGTGGTTTCGTCACTCTTGATGTACATGTACATCTGTTTTTCTTTGATGCCTAAGAGCCGCATGACTTTGTTGGTATAGTACCAAACAGGTGGTTGAGGTTGTTGATAGCCTAGGTGCTTGCCCCATGCCTTATCAATGAATGGTGGATAGGTTTTTTGCTGAGAGTCATCTGTCAAAGCCATGAGTTCAAACAAAGGAATCACTCTGGAAGGCACTATATTTTGCGCAATTGCGTTTTCAGGAATTTCAGTACCAAGCATTTTGGTTGCCAATTGGCTGGTCAAAGGACAATCTTGGAGAGCCGCAGGCTCAAAGATTTGCAGTGCACGATAGGCACGCATGGCTCGGTCCTTCTGGCCTTCAGCGATCAAAAGTTTTCCTAGTGCTCGATATGAAGCGGTTCTAAATTGATCACGTTGAAGCAGCTTGAGATGTCCTTTAACAGCGTCTTGGCGTGTCTCTGCTGTTCCGCTTTTGATCTCTGTGAGCGCGATTTGGGCTTCTACGTGGTTGGGAACTAATTCCAAAGCTTTTTCAAATTCGCGAGCCGCGCCTGCCTTATCATTGAGCTGTTCTGCGAGAAGGTGCCCCAAGGCTATGTGAATTGGAAAGCCAATAGGACGTTTATCTGTTGGCAGCTTGCTCAAGAAATTTTGGTAGCTATTGGCCAAAGATTGCCAATCTTTGAGCATGACATAGATTTTACCAATGCCTTCAATAGCAGCAAGACAAGTTGGGTCCAAAGCTAAAGCTTCCTGGTACGAAGCAAGCGCTTCGTCGTATTTTTTCATGCCTTCGCTCAAAATGATTGCGTATTTACAACGGTTTTCAACTTTAGATTGGACATCTTGAATCAATTGATAATGCTGCTGATTCCAATGTTCAGCCTGTTCCCAATCTTTGATCTTAGAATACAAAGTGCATAGGGCCAAGATAACACTGCTGTCCTGCGGGTTATATTCAAAGACTCGTACATATTCTGTGATGGCATCATGGGTTTTGCCAACCTTATGCAGCAGTCCAGCTTTATCTTTGCGCACCGTGCATTTGAATTCATCATCTTCAGAAGTGGTTAAGGCTTGTTGGAAAAAGCCAAGGCTTTCATCATACTTTTCCAATTGCATGGTTACTTTAGCAAGAGCATACATGGCTTGAGTGTCTTCAGGGTGCACAGACAAAAGTTGCTGATAATGCTCCATAGCTTCTTGGTATTTGCCCAATTTTTCTTCAATCATGCCTAATTGAGACAATACCTTAGTTTTATCGCGTAATTCAGGGTGTGCATAAGCTTCTTGGAAACATTGCCAAGCTTCTTGCCACTGTTCTTTCTCAACATGCAGCGGGCCTAGGGCCAAAAGAGTGGGCAGATGTTTGGGAGCCAGCTTCATGGCTGTGATATATCGTGAAATTGCTTCATCTTTTTTATCCAGGTTTTCAGCCGCGGTTGCCCAGCGATGATACCATATACCCACTTGTGGATGATTGGGTGCTAAAAGCGTGATGAATTTGCCGACCAAATCTTCCAATGCTTCCCATTGCATTTGACCATGATAAATCTCAGCAAGGGCAGCAGGAGCATCAGGATCGTGTGGATCCATGCGCATAGCAGCCTGGTACATAGCAATTGATTCTGTGAGGTTCTGCAAACGTTCACCATAGATTTTGCCAAGCCGTACATACATGCGATATCGCTCATGGAAGTCTGGCGTGTGCTCCACAGCTTTTTGCAGATAGTCCAGCGCTTCTTTATATTTGCCTTCAGACTCAGCCATATCAGCTAACTGAATTAAAGAACGGCTGTGTTTTGGGCATGATTCAATGGCTTGGTGCAGATATGTATACGCTTGCTTGGAATTTCCTAATTCATTGGCATAAAGATTTGCCAACTGGAAGCATAACTCGGCTGTTTCATTAGCATCCTGGCTGAATTCCAATTCGCGTTGCAGAATGCGTGACATTTGCAAAGATTGCTGAGTGGTTTGATACAAATGGTGCAATGCTTTGAGAGCTGCTTTATGGTCGCGTTGGAATTCCAATACTTTTTCAAAACTTCGGCATGCAGCAGCAGGGTCCTTGATATTTTCCTCATAAATTTTGCCAAGCATGAGGTATATATTGAGCTTAGCTTCTGGCTCTGCGACTTTGAGAGCTTTCTCTTCCAAGATTTCCACCATCTCACGATAGCTTTTTTGTCCTTGATAAAGCTCTTCGAGAGCAGTGAATGCCTCGGCATTGTATTCTTCCAATTCCATGACTCGTTGGAATGCGGCAATGGCTTCTTGGGTATGTTTGAGCTGTCTTTGAATTTTCCCAATTTCCAGTTGAGCGGCAATCTCCGCATCCAGATCATGCTGTTCTTGGGACAATTGAGCCAGTTTAATGAGAATTTCCAAGAGGATTGGCCATTTTTGCTGTACCTTAAATAAACAGGCCAGTTTTTCCAATGCCCTTCGATCATTGGGATTGAATTCCAGTAGCTTTTGATAGATCGCAATAGCCTTATTTTCATCGAACAATTTGCTATACCAAAGTTCACCGATGTTATGGTACAATTCGATGATTCGCTCAGGACCTTGCACTAAGCTAATTTCGTGTTCATAAGCAGTGACTAACTTACTGAATGCTGCCCATTCCAGATACACGGCTTGGAGATCATGCACAATGTCTAAATCTTGAGGTGCGAGTTCCATGGCAGCTTCGTAATGTTCAATCGCTTCAAAGCCCCAATAGAGTTTGCTGCGATAAATTTCCGCAATTTTGCGATGCAATGCCAATTTTTCTGAAGCTTCAGTTACTAATGGCAACTTGCGTTTTAAAATTGCAATCAAAGGTTCAAATTGCTTGAGCTCATTAAACAGAAATTCCAAAGCATCCAACGCAAGACGATTTTGCTTATCTTGTGTGAGTGCGACATCAAATACACGAGCAGCATTGGAAAAATCATTGATTTTTTTCCAATAAATTTCCGCAAGTTTAAGCAACTTGCCTAGCAAATCTTCGGCTTTAGTACCAGCGGCGCGAAGTTCACGCTCCATGACCTCAGCCAGACCTCGATGATCTCCAACTTCTTGCTGAAGTTTCATCATTTTTTCTGCTGTAGGACGATGGAATCCTTGTGCTAATACACGGCTATAAGATTCCAGTGCTTTATGTGGCACCTTCATCTCATCTGTCCAAATATCGCCGATTTTAAGATAGATCGCGGGCCGTTTCGCTGGTTCTTCTTGAAGGGTTGCTTCTCGCTCGTACATCTCGATGGTCTCACTCCAGCGATTTTGCTTTTGGAAAAGATTGCGCATTCCACGCACAGTCTTGATATTTTGAGGATTCAAGCTATACGCGATCTGATACTGAAGTAGGGCTTGAGATGGATCATTGAGCTGAGTTTCATATAGGGCCGCTATTTTAAGATGCAATGCTTCCAATGTCTCTTTATTTTGCGTCAAACGTGCCATAAGTTCATATACAGCCAATAATTCAGCCCATTTTTGCTGCTGGGACAGCAATTCTACAAGTTGGTTAATGACTTGATTATCCGCTGGTTGAATGGCAAGTGCTTGCTGATAATACACAATGGCTTCATTGTATTGCTGGAGTTCTTGGAAAATTTTTCCAGCTTCTCGATACAGGAAATTGAGGCGTTCTTGATTTCCACTCAATTCAATGATTTGGCTTTCTCGGACATACATCAGGGCCACAAGTTTTGGCTCTTTAACAGCCTGGTATAATGTCTCC
>JAKLHB010000307.1 GCA_022710345.1 Planctomycetota bacterium | reverse complement strand
TCTTGAACCCCCATGACAGGGTCAGCACAGTGGCACCAAATGCCTGACAGGTTTCCTCAGAAATATCTTGTTGCACGGCCTGGTAATAGCGTAATAAAATTGCGCCTAAGCTATGAATGATGCGATATCGGTCCCATTTTGTTCGTACTTTATTGAATAAGCCTGGTTTGTCGCGCAGCATCTTTTGGCTAAATGTTTTGAGATCCAAAAATTTATCTTCTTGGGTATACCAGGTTTTGCAAAATTCAGGCAATGTGATATTGGTGCCCATGAGGATCTGGAGTGATTTTTCTAGGCTTTTCAAGGGATGCTCATACACACTTTTCCGCCAATATAATTCCACTAAATCAAAGTGGAAAGCAAGATAATGGGGATGTTCAGGCGGAATCTGGGCCCAAATTTCCTTTTCATAGCGTTCATAGACTTCTAGCAATGTGTTGATAAAATTCTCTGCTATTTTAGGTTGGGCTTCCACAATGTCCATGAATTGGGATAAGGTATCCAAAGAACGAATGCGATATTCCAATTCCTCAGCAGAAAATGCAGCACCTAAACTACTATACACGCTGTTCTGAAGCTCATACAAAATATAAGGAATTCTCTTAAAAGGCCGGAAAATCATAGTAGCATCTTGAGAAACTACAATTGTGCGGCGTTGCTGGATATATTTATGATTGTAGAATGGTTTGTAGCTAAACATGTATTCCCCAACATCCATAGCTACAAATGGAATACGTGGAGGACGGAAACTGGAGCGGCCTCGATAGACCAACCGGGCACCATCTTCTTTAAAGATTTCGATCTTTCCAGCACCATCTTCTGGATTCTGGATTTCTTTATTGTCTGCGCTCAGAATTTTCAATTGTATTTTGACAGATACACGCGCAAGCTGAATCCCTTGTATTTCTTGGCCTTTAAGCTCCATTGCCTTAGTCGGCAATGCGAGAGATTCCAATTGAGTGACTTTTTGTGCTTGGAATTGGCCAGATTGGAACGGTACATTTGTTTGAATGGCCAATGTTTGATAAAATTTGCGCTTGTGCATCAACAAAATTGTAATAGGCTGGGTGCGCCTGAGCTTGAGTTCTTGGAATTCTTCCACGGTGTAAATCCGCAAATTTTCAGGAATAGTAGGACTCCATCCATAGTAAAAGGCAAGCAAAAATTGGTCGGGATTCACAGGAAACTTGATAGAGTCAACAACTGAAATAACACCTTGTGCATCGAGCCAGGCACGGCGGTATTGAGCATCTGGGATTCCTGTTTCTTGAAATCCAATTTCTTCCTCTTCATCATCCAGATAGCTCACCGTAATTTTGGCAGCGCTATGGATTTTGCCTAAAAGGAAATCTTCTGCATAATAAGGTTGGAGCTCCATAATTCCTGAACTAGAATTTCCTATCCCGCGTCCATCTTTGACTTCAACAGCAATCGGATAAGTTCTACGAAATACTTGGAATGCAAATGATCCCCAATTTTGGCCTGTCACAGTCTCTTTGCAATAGGAAATCAAATATGGGAATTGGCCAACAACTTCAAAATAAAAAATCTCCAGGATCTTGCCCTGGTTGCTACAAACAAAATGGGCATAGAAACCATCCTGAGGCTTACTATTGATCCAAGTATAGACCTGGTCTTTCGTATACACCAAATCTATTTCACCTTGGAGTTCTTCTGCAGCACGCTGAAAATCTTGCTGCCATTGCATGAGTTGAGGGATATTTTCCCCTTGGATGTTATAATTCCATATTTCTGGCGCTTGAGCCATGCCAACCTGGGTCCAAGCCAATAAAATAGCGATATACGTCATCAACTGCAACTTTTGCATATTGCTCATCTTTTTACCCTACAATTCCACTTTCAGACAAGAAAATTCCCTTGAGGTTCATTTTTAATTGATCTGGATTATGGGAAAGGGTAATGCCTGTTTTTTCAGAAATCAAGCCTTCTTGAATCCTACGATACAGGCATTGGTTAAAGTCACACATTCCTTCTTCTTCGCTAATTCTGAGCACATCCCCGATTTTTTTTTCATTTTCTTGCTCGAGCAATTTTTGAATCGTTGGATTCATAACCATAATTTCATAAATGGGCACTCTGCCTTTATTATCTTGGGTTGGAGCTAATTTCTGGCAAATGATCGAGCGCAAATTAAAAAGTAAAGATTTGCGAATCCCGGCACGGTCTTCTGCGGGAAAAATATCATAGATGCGGCTAAAGGTTTGCACCACTGTTGAACTATGCAATGTGCCAAATACCAAATGGCCTGTTTCTGCGGCTGTGAGTGCAATAGAAAATGTCTCGTGGTCGCGCATTTCTCCAATGAGCACGACATCTGGATTTTGTCGGACTACAGAACGTAGAGATTGTTCAAAAGACACCACATCTAACCCAATCTCGCGCTGATTGATGAACGCTCGATCATCTTCATACATATATTCAATGGGGTCCTCAATCGTGACAATATGGCAACGGCGATTGCAGTTGATATGCTGAATCATGGCTGCCAGGGTGGTGGATTTCCCACATCCAGTAACTCCGCACACAAGCACAAGCCCTTGTTGGTATAGAGCAATTTTTTCTAAGATTGGCGGCAAATGTAATTCGGTGAAGGAAGGAATGTACGTATTCACACGCCGCGCCACTAAGCTAAAAACCCCGCGTTGTCGAAAAATATTGAGACGAAAGCGGCCTACATTGGGCGAGTTGTAAGCCAAATCTAAGTCCCCAATTTCGGTTAAAATCTTCATTTGCTCAGGAGTGAGAATGGATGCGATCATTTTTTCAACATCAGTGCTTTGCAAATTGCGGGCTTCCAATGTCTTCATGGTGCCTTTGACTCGCAATACTGGAGGTGCCCCTACTTTGAGCAAAATATCTGAGGCTTGATGTTTCGCTGTGATTTCAAATAAAATATCAATTTGCTTTTGATTCTCTGGCATGGGTAGCTCTTTCTTCTAAAATTTGTTCTCCTTTACGACCATAGTATAATTGTTCTCGCAGCAAAAATTCAACATAATTGGGATCTTTTTCCAATGCTTGCAAAATTTTTTCACACTGTTGTTTTTTAGCACGCAATGTCTGCACTTCTTTTTGCAATAACTGTATGGTCGCACTCATTTTTTGATTCTCTTGCCAGGTTGGCCAGATTGTGGCGATTGAAATGAAGGCAACAAAAAGGCCAAAAAAAACTGGCAAAAGTCGTATTGGTTTTATTTCCATAGAGGCTGTCCGAATTTTCTGCTTTTTCAGACAATCAAGGATTGACAAAAACAGCGCACCTGAATTTTGATGCGCTGGTTTTACTTGTTATGTACTCAATACTTAGGATTTGTGAGGAATTAACCCCGCTTGTTTGAGATGATTTTATTATGAAAAACGTCTGGCTTGGTATCATGCGGATTAATTCCAAATACTTAAAATTTATAAGGAATTAAAGCCGCCTGTTTGAGATGATTTTATCAAGAAAAAACGTCTGGCTTTGGATCATGCGAGTTAATTCCAACTTAGGAATTTGGGTATTTAGAACTTATGTGCGATCCGTTCGATCACGGCTGTGTTTTCCCAATAGGTATGGCTATCCACCACATCGCTGACATTCACATTTTCGACTTTGTAGGTAGGTTGAGAGCCTTCTAGTCCCATGGCTTGTTTACTGGCTTCTACCATCAGGTCGCACAGGAATTGATCGAATTCAGACCGAACTGTTTCCCCGCGCTGCATCTGTTCATCCAAACGTTGGAGGTATTCCAATTGCTCGGTGACAGGCATCTGCATCCATGCTTCAGCCTCTGGATAATCAAATCCACCTCGGCCAAAAAGCCAATAATAGAGGCTGTAGATGTATTTCAGCACATAATCGCGATTGGAATGGAACACGTAGATTTTCTGAGGGATTTCATTGGTGCCTGGGAATGTGGTCTGGAAAGAATCATTGTGCACAGCCGAGGCCATGGTATAGCAAGTGCCCCATTTGACATAGCGAGCCTGGTTGGTGCTAAGTGTGTTCAAAAGCACTCTGCCGCCTAAGCTATGGGTCATGAGGTGAATTTTTCGATTGCTTGTACCATACCAACGGCTCATATTCACCAATACATGCACTAGATATTCGCCGCTTTTGTTGGCATTTTCTACGCCAGTGCCAAACCAGAGGACTTTGGATGGCCAATGGAATCCGACATAATTGCGTTTTCCAATGATGGGCTTCAAGGTGTTCATGGTTGCGGTGTAGGAACCTTTGCAGTCATCAAAATCATTTAAAAAACCATGAACCATCACCACGCTGTCCACATTTGGATCAAAACCAGATTGCAGGCTGCTGAGGTTGATGCTATCTGGGCTAGACAAAAATTCTTTATCCCCGCCATCATCACATCGAACCATCAGCACTTGCGCGCATAAAGGCAACAAACCTAACAAAAATAAGCACAATGCAGTACGAATCATGCGAAAACTCCTTAGACAGAAAAAAAACAGCAATGCACTCGCATCGCTGTTTTGCAAAAAAGATTACTTTGAAAAAAAGTTAGGGATGAATTTCATACACTTTATTCTCAAAGACAACCACAATGGCAGAGCCTAGAATTAAGAACTTGCCAATACCAGGGTTATGTTTAATCAGGTCAAAGTATTCCTGACTCATATAACGGATGCGAGTTTTGGCTGCTTTGCCATCGTAAGAACTATCATACCACACATTGGCTTTGAGATAAAATGTTTTTTCATCAATTTTTCGCATCCATTCTGAAGTTTTTTTCGCATCTGCTTTATCTTCGTCTGTAACTGCATCTGCTACTTGTGCTTTTTGCATGGATTGCAATGCACGGGAAGCTTTCACAGCTCCTTCACCAGAGGCAGTTTCCATATCACTAGCAGCACCCTTTGCTTCTGCCGCTGGTTCTGGTGCAGATCGCACACGTTCTCGCCATACTGCGCTTGGTGCAGCAGGTGCTTGTTCCTCATTGACGATTGGCCTTGGCCTTCCGCCTGTGATGCGAATATCATCTTCTACAACAAGATACGAAGTGTATGGGGTGACAATGCCAAATTCTTCGGCCAGTTTTACCACTTCTTCTTTTAGACCAGCGCTTTCACCTTCTAGCCGGATTTGATCGAGCAAGAAACCTACTTTGCGCACAGCCCATAGCCTAGGAATTTGATGGTTGTCCAGCATTTTGCTAGGGAAATTGACTTCATACACGAATTCTTGGCGTTGTTCACCAACCAGGCCTGTGATTTTAATGGCTTGGTCGCCATTGCCAGAATATCGTCCAACTACCGAAATCTGAGCACCTTTGAACAAATCAGGGAAAGCCTTAGGATAGATTTCGCTCAAAGTGACTGTCTGCAATTTAGGAAATTCGATCTGGATGTCATGCAGCACAGGTGAAGATACCTTGTCAAATAAAGAGGACACTTTGACTTCGATATTTTCTTTGAAATCCACATATTCCCGATCTCCACGATTTTGTTCTGTGAGTTGATCCAATAATTTGGCATTCAGTCCAGTGCCCACGCCAAAGGTGAAGATGCGAAGATTTTGTACATTGGCTTTTTGCACATTGGCTAAAATTTGCTTTGGATCTGTGACACCGTAGGTTGGCTCTCCATCGGTGAGGAAAAAGATCATAAATGGACGCTTGCTCTCTCTGGGAGCCAATGCAATTGCAGTAGTCAATGCACTGTCAATATTTGTACCGCCGCCGGCCTGTACTTTTTCTTCTACAAAAGCAACAGCTTCCTGGATATTTTCTTTTGT
>JAKLHB010000306.1 GCA_022710345.1 Planctomycetota bacterium | reverse complement strand
AGCGGTTTGGGAATAAAGCCTGGGGTTTCTAACCCCAGGTTATGTCGGCTCTTATCGTGTCCTGACGGGACACAGGATGTCAATCTAATCATTAAACATGACGCTGAATCCAATTTTCAATCTTGGGATACACAACTTCAGGTGCCTTGACCCCTACACATAAATCATTATGTCCAAATTCTTCAAAACAATGATATTCCTTGTCTTTGCTTTGCATTTTTAAATAACCTTCTTCATAGACAATGCTGTGTGTGGCGATTTTATCTCGATTTCCCGTGGTCACTAAAATTGGTACGCATATTTGGTCCATCGAGCTGCTATATACATGAGAAGCAGGGCCTGGATAAGCACGGAAAGTTTGATGAATGGCCCAGTCCGCAAACTGCTCCAAGACACCTGGCGTAATATCATTCATAGAATATTCTAGCAGAGTGGCGATGAGTTCATGAGTCATGTTGGGCGGATACCAAAGCAGGGAGGTTAAATAGCTATTTGCAATCTTGGATACAGACCAGCGCGTTAATTTCTTCCATAAAGAGGGGGCTTGAAATTCGGGATCTAACGCATTCCATAAACTAGCAATTGGGATATAAGGCAACCGAGAGGAAACTTTGCGCAAAGATTTCATTTTTGCAATCCAAGGTAAAATTTTATTCGATTCCCAAAAACTTAATTTATGAGAATCCCATGCTAAACGAATTGGAGAACCAATCGTAACAACCCCCTTCAGTTCTTGATGTCTCATTTGTCCAATTTTTGAATCGCCAATTGGAGTGAGTTTGGGTGGACGAAACCCATTGCTGGGTCTCCCAACAAATGATTCGTATTGGTTCAAAAAAGGATAATGAATCCCTTGCAAATACATATAAATGATCATGCCGCCTAAACTATGGCCAATCCAGATAGGGGACCGCTTAGTCACAGTTCGGACAAAACTAATAATCGCAGGAACATCGTAGATCGCAAGATCATCAATATGATCGTATGAATTTGAGGTTCCACTTTGCACTAAGCCACTACCATGACCGCGTAAACATGGCAACCAAACATCATATCCTTTTTTATAAAGATAAGATGCAAAGTTATGCTGCACAATGGGAAAATCCCAAACTCGATAATTTTGTACAAATCCATGCATCAAGATCACGGGCTGGCCTTGAGTGGGATAGCGTCCAAGGCCAAGTTCAACTTCATCTTGGGTGACCGTGTATTCCACACAAAAATCAGACGGAATATTTTTAGGAATTTTAGGAATTTTCATATATTAGAGATTAAAACTGTAAACCTTCAATGCAAAATACTCGCATGGTTATTATAGCTTATGCCCAATATTTTTCAATCTAACTAATTTGTATTTTCTTAAAAAATATTTAGGAAATTTTTGTTGACCTTTTTCCTCTAAGATTATATAATTCTAGCTACTACAAAATTTTTCTTAACTTATAGTATGTTTTTTTATTGCAACATAAAACTTGGTCAGTTATAATTTATTCTATTACAATAGGTTAAATTTTTTTAATATCACCCATTGGAGGTAAAAGGCTATGGCTACCATTAC
The DNA here is from genome assembly GCA_022710345.1 of Planctomycetota bacterium. Classification (GTDB taxonomy): domain Bacteria; phylum Planctomycetota; class Uabimicrobiia; order Uabimicrobiales; family JABWCH01; genus JAKLHB01. Next base: position 4,252 of record JAKLHB010000306.1, on the reverse strand, counting down.
CAAAAAGCAGTTGGTCGAGCGTATTTCGATGGACACTAAACAAACTAAAGTGCGGACCAAAGAAACAGTTCAACTTTTTTTGGACACAATTACTGCGGAATTGGAAAAGAATAATCGGATTGAATTGAGAGATTTTGGTGTATTTGAAGTCAAGCCCAGAGCAGCCAGAGTTGGCCGGAATCCAAGAACCGGCGATGTGGTGAAGGTTCCAGCTCGCAAAGTTGTCACCTTCAAAGTAGGCCGCAAAATGAAACAAAATGTAGCAGTTGTGCCCAAAACTGAACCAAAACCAGATGCCAAAGCTAAACCAGATGCGAAGGCAAAACCAGATATCAAAGCTAAATAACCCTTAGTTGATGCACGATCAAAATAGATACGGGTAATGATATCTCTAATAAACTCCCAATCAAGAGCTTTATCTATCCCGTAGCTAGTTCAGGGAGTCTTACCGCTGTCGGCCCTGCCGCAGCGGGCTGGCAGCTAATTGCCCATTGGTGCAGCAATGGTTAAGTATGAGTCTGCATAACTCATACTATTTTAATAATTATAATCTTTATATCTATTTAGCCCAATAAGTTACTGACTTTCTTTAAGTAGCACTTGGGTGGGAATTCTATGAAAAGATTGGTTATTTTGCTGGTATGTTGGATATTGATTTGTGCAGGTTGTACTGTTCCGACTGAGCATCGCTGGGAAGAGATTCAGCCTAATCAATTGAATGCCTTTTGGGTAACAGCGGTCTTGTCCGGAGATAAAATTCGATTAACCGATGGAAACTTGATTCATTACTATGGGATACAAGCACCTTCTCCAAAGGATGACTATTTTGAAATCTCTCGGAATGCGAATGCCCATTTGGTAGGTATCAGTCTAAAGGAAGAAAGCAGCCAAGTATATAGCAAAAGACGAGTATTGGTCAAATTTGTTTTTCCAAAACCAGACGATCAAGGAACGTATCAAGCCTATGTACATTATCCTGTTAGCTACGATCCTGAAAAGGGGATTGTCTTTAGATTTGTGAATCAGGAACTGTTAGCATTTGGCTATGCAATTGTGGATCCCAATGTTGACGACCATACTTATGCTAAAGAATTTTTAGAAGCTCAGGAAATTGCTAAACAAAAACGGCTTGGGCTTTGGGGGTCAAGAAAATAACATGGATGCTGCAGAGCACGCGGCTAAAATGTACAATCAAGGTATTGAACATTTTTCGCATCAAGAATATCAAAAAGCAATCGAATGTTGGGAAGAGACTTTGCGCGGAGAAGCGGATAATTTTCGCGCATTGGTATATCTTGGCATGGCTTATTTCCAACTCAAAGAATACGAGCTTGCTATTTCGTACTACGAAAAAGCTATTGCAATCAATCCATCATATTCTAAGGCATTCAATAACTTAGGAAATGTATTCCGCAAGCAAGGAGCATTGCAGAAAGCTGTAGAAGCATATCAAAAAGCAATTGGATTAGCCCCAGATAATGCCACCTACCACTACAATCTAGGCATTACATATTATGATTTAATTGAATATCAAAATGCGATTCAAAGCTATCTCAAGGTTCTTAGCATTGAACCTCAAAACCATGAAGTCCGCCGAGATTTAGCACTTGCTTATTATCGAAATAAAAATTATGAAGATGCGATTGCTTGTTTGGAAGAATATTTACGATTGTGTCCAAATTCGGTGAATCAAGCTCAAATTCGGGCTCAAATTCAGCATATCAAACAACCTGCGATTGAAATTCGCTAGATAAGCTAGGAATTCACTGTTTTTTGAAAGGCTTGTTCATGCCTACTTATGAAAGAGTGATTCGAGAATATAATATTTTCATGAAATTTGATTTAGATGCTGTATTGGGTGGTCAAGGAGCCCTGGAGCAACTTAGCCAACAATATCCCAATATTAAACTTGAGCTTCAAAATGGATATGCTGCATTTTTAGACAAAAAATATGCTGCTGCTGCTGAATTTTTTGAAAAAGTAGTGAAAATGCAGCCGATAGAAAAATTCTATTACCTTTTAATCTTGAGTTTGATTCCTGCTACACCAGAAAAAGCCTTAGAATGGCTAAAAAAATGCACAACTATCACAGCCACATATTGTTATCTAGCAGGACTGATTGAGGAATGTTCTACCAATTATCGAAGCGCAGCAAATTTATATCAAGACTCTTTAGAAAAAGATGAAAATTTTATACCAAGCATCTTCCGGCTTGGTTATTATATGAGCATCTTGGGAGAAGAGGAAATGGCCATCAAGGTCTATGAAAGAGCTTTGGAGCTCAATCCTTGCCCAAGTAACCTTTTGATTAATTTAGGACTTTTGTATGAAGATATGGGACAATATCATAGCGCGATTGAGTGCTATCAAAAAATTCTCCGCAAGTATCCCAATCATCTTCAAGCAAAATTATATTCCCAAGATGCTCAGGCATCCTTGAATATGTTGGTGGATGAAGATCGAGAGCGCGAGCAAGATCAACAAAACCAAATTTTGGCTACTCCAATCACTGATTTTGAATTATCAGTGCGAAGTAAAAATTGCCTTAGCAAAATGAAAATCAAAACATTAGGCGATTTAATCAAAAAAACTGAGGCAGAACTGCTTTCCTATAAAAATTTTGGAGAGACCTCGCTAGCCGAAATCAAAGATATTTTGAGCAAAAAGGGACTTAAATTAGGCATGGGTAAAGAAGATGAAGAAATGGCTCGCCAAAAAGATAAAAAAGCCGCAAAACCTGTCAAAGTCCCAGAAAATCAAGAAGTGATGAGCATTCCCATTGCTCAATTAGAACTATCTGTTCGATGCCGTAAATGTTTGACGGTCTTAAGTGTACAAACTGTTGGCGAGTTGTGCCAAAAAACAGAGCATGAATTGCTCGGTTGCAAAAATTTTGGCCAAACTTCAATGAATGAAATCAAGCAGAAGCTGGCTGACTTAGGCATGCAACTGAGAGAAGAAAGCTAGGCAATCACTCAAGCAAACCTTGCCTTCTTCCGCCAATTCCAGCAGACGCTGTCGGCTAGTTTCTGGCCTGCAAAGCAACACCGCAAAGAAAGTAAACTGTTTTTGGATGTTTTCTTGGGCGCTGCTGAATTGGCAGGTTTGTAAAGAATTTGGCAACGGCTTCCAATCAAACCTTGCCTTCTTCCGCCAATTCCAGCAGATGCTGTCGGCTAGTTTCTGGCCTGCAAAGCAACACAAACCTTGCCTTCTTACGCCAATTCCAGCAGACGCTGTCGGCTAGTTTCTGGCCTGCAAAGCAACACCGCAAAGAAAGTAAACTGTTTTTGGATGTTTTCTTGGGCGCTGCTGAATTGGCAGGTTTGTAAAGAATTGTCAACTGACATAGCTGACATAATCGCTCCTCAAATTTCGTTGTATTAAAAAAATTTCAATAACCAAATGCAGCAAAAAATATTTTCTATGAAAGGGAATGCATGCTTTTCAAACTATTATGTTATTTTTCCATGCTTGCCATTCTATTCATTTCTGTGCAAGGTTGCAGCGATCATTCCAGCGATACCTCAGAGCCTGTGAAAAAAGAATTCAATCTGGGCGAATCTGTTAACCAAAGCATTAAAACCTACCTAAAACAATCTGACCATGCAAATCTCACACTCAATGCTTATCGTCCACATGAATCTGGGGTCATCACAGGCATCAATCAATTGGTAGCATACCAGGGAAAGAAAATCACTGGCACCAGTCAACACATTCTCCGCGCTCTGTATCGTTTGGTAGAAACCAACACATTACCAAATGCGACAAATGCAATTGGCAAGTTGCTGCAAGAAATTCTCAAGGATCCTAAAACAATCCAAGCCATCGCAGATTATTTAAACACACGCAATGGCACAGATGCTGAAAACCTCCTGGCATTAGTGCATCAAATATCAACTTATGAAAAAGGCCAGGAATTATGGCAAGCCACTGCGCAGTTAGTTGCCAAAAACCCTATGCTTCTCAAGCACCTTTGCGAATTCATGCACGATCTTCTCACCAATTTCCCTGAAGATCCATGCACAGAAGAGCTATTCCATTTCTTAGCACAACGATTCCAAGGATATGATATGGGAACAAGCAGCCCAGTTTGGATTGCCAGTCTGGATATCAATGACAATCCTAAAGTACAACGTTGTGGAGATAGCTTGTTTCTGCCATTTAGCGACCGAGACAATGACGGTGTGTGCGATGTGAATGCAGCAGGTAGGCCAATAGACGTTGATGGCACTGAGCTGGACATCCCTGC
>JAKLHB010000305.1 GCA_022710345.1 Planctomycetota bacterium | reverse complement strand
ATTGCCTGAACAGCATGCTTCGAGACTCGACCGATTCGCATGTTCAGGACTATATTGCCCTGAATCCAGGTCAGGAATTTGGCGACACTCTCTTATGTATTGGTGCGATTGACTTGCCAGCCATACTTCGAGTAGTACCTTCATATCTTCAACGGATTTGGCCTTGGCACAAGAAAGGCCGGATTGAGTTAGCCAGGACCTAATGCTATGGCAAAACGAGAACATCCAATGCTTTTTCTGATGAAGTCATCCTTGCAACGGATTGGTATTGGAAGGGTCATTCGTGTCACCAGCATGACATTGCTTGCTGTTGTAATCTATGGCGGCTGGGCATGGTGTGCAAATCTAGGAGAGCCACAACGGGTTGCATTCAGAGCCGCGGCAACACAGGGCGGAACAAGCGGGCTCTCAACACTCTTCACCTCGTCGCTTGTTGAATTGGTTTTTGCACGTATTGGGATATCATGGTTGGGGATAGCAGCTTCTGCAACAATACCGCCTACTCTGACCGGACTGATGCATGGGATCGCACAATGGCTGGTCGGCACACCCAATATTCTAGTGACAATTCTGCCTTCTGTTGTGATGGGATATGTATTTGCTGGGATTTATACCACTGGGCTTGCCCGTGTGGTGCAGCAAAACACGTTTTGATGGCAAAGATTTGCGCTTTATTTGATGGCAAAGATTTGAGCTTTATTTGATATAAACCAAATTAAAATTTAAAACAAGTAAGCCCTTTATATCTTTGTGAAGTACCAAATGAAAACTTAAAACAAGTAAGCCCTTTATATCTTTGTGAAGTACCATACGAAAACTTAAAACAAGTAAGCCCTTTATATCTTTGTGAAGTACCAAATGAAAACTTAAAACAAGTAAGCCCTTTATATCTTTGTGAAGTACCATACGAAAAATATCGCTACAAAATAAGCCAGGCGTAATGCAATATCACGCCTGGCTTATTTCAAGATGCTCTTATGTCTTATTTTACCGCGCTTTTCAAACAGATTTAATACAATATCCAGCATGAGTAAATCTGGACACCTACAGTATAGCAATTTTTATGTTGAATTCAATCGGGGAAGCGCAGTGAGTGCTTTTATGGCTTATTTCAAGATGCTCTTATTTTTCGAAAATTTCCTGGATGTATGCTTTTGCTTGTTGTTCTGCGAATGCACAAAGGTTGGGTGGCTGAGGGGATTGATAAAGACTGGCCATATTCAGAAAAGTCTCTAAACTATTGCATTCTGTGGTTGCGTGTGGATTTTGAAATATAGCATCATGTTGATTGCGAGCAATTGCGCCTTGGTGGTATGGCTTATACGCAACTTCGCCTGCATGTGCTAAGATTGCCCGTTTTTTCTGCTCAAGCACAGAATCAAGGGGAATATGCACCAATTGATGCACAGGAGCTAGCATTGGCCCCCAAACCGCATATCCCCAAAGCATGAGATTGGGCGATAGTTGAGCTTTATTTTCATAGAGCGCTTGCAGCACAAGTTGTGTGCTGCGCAAGTGGGTCGGATGGATTTCAAAAGGGGCTGTCATATAAATGGCTTTAGGCTGTATGTGGATGAGGATTTGCCCAAGTAATTGTTGAATGCTGGGGTATTCCATCTGGATTGGCTTGAGCCATGAGCTTTTAGCATTGAGGAAAAATGCGCATTCTGCTCTAATGATCTGAAGGGCAGTGCAGGCTTCTTGCTTGCGCAATGTGGGAATTTTTTCTTGGGCATCCACTCGCAATGAACCTGCACCATCTGTCATATAAATGGTACATACAGGCTCTTTTTGCGCTAGCAAGGCCATTTGCCCGCCCATACCAATCACATCATCATCTGGATGAGGTGAGATGACAACATTGGCTTGGGAATGATGAATTTTTTGGATACTAGAGTTTCCTGTAATGGGCACAAAATTTTTTTCTATACTCATTATGGTTTTTCCTGCTTTGTTTCAGAGTATATAGATAAAATACGCTGAATTTCTGCTTGATATGGGCTTTGTGAATCTAAAGAGCTGGATAAATGCTCCAATGTTTTTAATGCAGGCTTACGTAATGCTGTTTTTTCAATGAGTGGAATCAAGCTTGGAATAGCCTCGATCATATTCACAGTATAGACCACTCGAATAGCCGCTAAATTGATGTCCGTATTCGAATTTTGCAATGCCTTGATAATCCAAGGTTGAATTGCTGTGGGGTCCATTTGGACTATGGCGGCTAAACAAAATTCGCTCGTTTGGGACACAGGATCAATCATGCGGCTAAACAATTCAGGAATCATTTCAGTATGTTGGAGCTTAGCAATGCTCATGGCTGCGATTTGCTGGATTTGAGGAGCAGGGTCTTGAAACCAATGTTTGAGCCATGGTCTAGCTTTTTCTGGGCATATAGTCACCATAATTTTAATGGCGACAATGCGCAAATCCACTGGTTCTTCTATACTTTGAGCCAGCTTTTCCACATCAGGAATCATTTTTTCGACAATTTCTTTGCCTTGTGGAATGCCTGAAATCTTGCCAAACGTTGTGAGCAAATCTACTCGTAGGTCGCCTGGCAAAGACTGATTTTTGATTTGCTCAAGCAAAAGCTCTGGCAGAATGAGTGCAAAATTGCTCAATGAACGTCGGACTGCATTGCGTAAACTTTCTTCTTTTCCTTCCATAATTTCAAGCAATAATGGAAGGGAGCTGGGGTGTGCAATTTTCCCCAAGGCTTCACAACAGGCGCAACGTATACGCTCTGGTATCTGAGGATTTTGAACCAATCCATGCAACTTGGCTAAGCAAGCTTCTGCTCGAAATTTTCCCAATTGAGCTATGGCAGAGATACGAACTTCGATGGAATTGTCATCTACCAATCTCACTAAGCATGCAATGATAGAATCCCTAGGGCTGAAATTACCTATTGCGTTGACTGCTGCGCAACGCACGCTCCAAATGGGATCGTTGGTCAATTCGAACAAGGTAGAAAGGAGGTCTAATTGTGGCATTTGGCCTATGGCCCATGCCACAGCAGCGCGTATATAACCATTATGGCTATCTACTTTTTGCTGAAGTATGGAAGCCCCTGCTTCGATTTTCCATGTTCCAATCAACATGACGGCTCGTCTTTGGACACGATCGTCTGGATAATTCGTGAGCTTAGCGATTTGTGGCCAAAATATAAGATCGCAAGGTGTTTCTTCCAAAACCTCCATGCACATTCCTACCTGTAACTGCGAGTTGCTTGGATCCAAAATTTTTTGAATATAAGGCTTTCCCAATGATCCTTTTTTGACAAGAGCACGCACTGCATCTTTGACACAAAGATAATGTTGGCTATCGCTCAATTCAAAGATACGCTGTGGTGCCTCTGAATGTTCTAAAACACTGAGTGCTGCTATGACACAGCGTTGTAATAAAGCATTTTCCTGAATCTTAGCTTTTGGAATTGCAAAGATTATGTTAGGATCTATGTTCCTCAAAACCTCTGTGACATAATTTTGAATTGCTGCATTGCTGTGCAATAAACCACGCAGGAAAATTTCTAAAGCAGCAGGTTGATTGGTATATTGGGCTAACTTTTGATAGGCTTGCATTTCGATTGCGAGATCATAAGAAATTGTTTGCTCTTCTAGTTCCCTCAATTCAGCAAAGCTCATTGGTGACAGCACAGGCTCTTGTGTCCATGATGAAATCTGCAAAATAAAAAACATAATCATGCAAAGACGAAGAAGCATAGATAAGCCTTTCTAAATTGGCTGTTGCGTAATGAAAATGCGTCGTGAGCATAAACTCATGTCAGCTTAGACAATAGTCTATGCTCACAGACTCTCAGAGCTTGGTGTTGGGAAAACGCATTTATTGGTTAGTCAGCTAAGTTGCTTTACATCTCATGGTATGGTGCATCGTAAACATCAGCGTACGGCTATGTTTTTTCAAAGAACTGCGAAAGGTTATTTTTTTGGATATACTCCATTGTGTGATATGAATCAATCAATTTAGTTGACTACTGATTGATTAGCCAAGGATTTTTTTCTGAACATCGGCTGGGACAGGAGCATATTGTAAAGGCTCCATGGTAAAACTGCCGTGTCCTTGGCTTAAAGCACGGATATTGCTAGCATATCCAAACATTTCTGCCAAAGGTACATGCCCACTGATGATTTGAATATCTCCTTGTGTTTGCATCTCTTGTATTTCAGCTCTACGGCCACCTAAGTTATTGATGGTTTCACCAACATAAGCATGTGGAATTTGGATTTGGAAACGCATGATTGGTTCAAGAATCACACATCCTGCTTTAGTGATCGCATCCTTGGTAGCCTGGAATGCTGCGGCAAAAAATGCTTCTTCTGTAGAATTAGTCGGGTGCATGCCTACATCCAGTAGCTCTGCCTGGATATTGATCAAGTGATACCCGGCTAGTTCGCCGCATGATGTGGCACTGCGAATGCCATCTTCAATGGCTGCACTGAACAGTTTCGAAATTTTTTCTTTAGGCAAGAGATTGGTAAATTTAAAAATACCACCAGACCAAGGTGCAATGCGAATTTTAGCATACGCATAGTGCTCGCGATTGCCAAACTGTTTTTGGAACAGATGCTCTGCTTCTGCAGATGCTAGAATGGCTTCACGGTATGATACACGCGGTTTTCCAATATTGACAAGAACTTTGTGATCTTTTTGGATTCGGTTGCATAGAATTTCAAGATGCAATTCTCCCATTCCTGAAATGATGATCTGGCCTTGTTCTTCATCATTGCGATAGCGGAATGTGGGATCATCTTTGGCCAAAATTTGGAGCACTTCTAAAAGATGGTCTTTGTCTGCAATGGTTTTGGGCTCCACAGCTTTGTCTATGACTGTGTCAGGGAATTTCATTTTTTCTAGAATCACAGGTTTGTCTTTTTTGCATAATGTATCGCCTGTGTAAGTCTCTCTTAGCCCAATAATACCGATGATTTCTCCTGCTCCAGCTTCTTCACAAGCTATTTTTTCATCTGCATGCAACTGATATACGCGATTGATGCGTTCTATCTTATCTTGGGTAGCATTGTATATTTGCATACCTTCCCGCATCGTCCCTGAATAGATACGGATGTATGTAAGATCTCCATGTTTATCAAATGTAGTCTTAAAAGCAAACGCGCATAACGCTGAATCATCGTATCTGAATTTGACCTCGTGGTTATTTTTAGGATTGATCCCAACAATTGCAGGGACATCCAAAGGCGAAGGCAAGTAGTCCAACACAGCATCTAGTAAAAATTGGACACCTTTATATTTAAAAGACGCGCCAGCTAAAATAGGGGTCAATTGTCCTGTTATAGTGGCTTTGCGAAGAGATTTCTGAATATCTTCTAGCGTCAATGTACCATTGGAATATTTTTCAATGATACTATCATCCACATCAGCCAGCGCATTGACTAACTGATCATAGTAAGTCTTACGCTGTTCCTCTAATTCTTTGGGCACTGGATGTTCTACAAGGTCTCTACCCTGGCTTTCTTCTGTAAATGTGTAAGCCTTGTTTTGCAGGATATGAACCACACCCTTAAATTGACTTTCTGCACCCCATGGCATGGTGATTACCACAGGGTTTGCTTTGAGCCTACGCCGGATGGCTTGTAAAACATGATCAAAGTTCGCGCCCACGCGATCCATTTTGTTCACAAAGGCGATTCTAGGGACATGATAACGGTCTGCTTGTTTCCAAACAGTTTCCGATTGTGCCTCGACACCACCCACTGCGCAGAATATGCCCACTGCGCCATCCAAAACACGAAGGCTTCTTTCCACCTCTGCGGTGAAATCAACGTGCCCTGGTGTGTCAATCAGGTTAATTTT
>JAKLHB010000304.1 GCA_022710345.1 Planctomycetota bacterium | reverse complement strand
GCTGCTCAATTTTCTAGCTTGCCAAGCATCTGACTTGCAAAAAGTTGGATATCCACGGCCTTCAGCATAAAGTAGGGGACGATAAACCCAAGAGTCGCTAATCAAACCACCGCGTTCCCATGGCTTTGCAATCTGCCCAATCTTTTGGTCTAAATCATTTCTATAGGTTTCGATTTTGCTGCGATAATCTGTAAAACGGAAATCGTCGCGTTGTGTCGCAAGTTCATAAGCTTTTGGATGACCAATAATTATAGCAATGTCTAAAAGGCTTGGGATAACACGTGGGTCTCCTTTGCTGCTGATGTAAGGATAGCAAAATTCTTGTAGGATAAAATCTCGATCATAATAACGGCCACCGAAAATGCGAAGCCCTCCTTTAAGCCCAACTTCTGAGCGAATTCTTGGCAATTTCCTTCGATCAATGGCTCGGCAAAATTGTTGAATTTTCTTTTTGTCCAAAAGAATTTTTGGGGTAATGATATCTCCAAAAATCTCACGAGCAGTTTCCTGGTAATCCATGAGATGAGAATCATCCACTTGTCCATACAAAGCAGTGAGCAGTTGATTCATTTCATCCCAAAGGATAATTCCATCACTGGGTTCTGCAATAGCAGCCATTAAGAGCAGCAACGCGCTTTGTGTTTCTAAGACATTGGTTGTGCGGAACACACATCGGCTGTACCATTCCATCGCAAGATAATAATTTCGCAAATGGTCACTTTCTGTTTCATCCCAGCGAATTTTGAATTTGTTATAATCAATGTCATAATCAAAAATAAAGCTTTTTTGGATTCCTACTTCACGGTGGTCACGACCATTATAAATCAAGGCCAATTCATTGGCTACTCGATCTTTGATCACTTGCTCGATTTCGTATGGCCAGACATCATCACAGTTGAGAAGCATACATCCCACTTTGATAAAAGCGAGGGCTTGGAAACTAGCCTCCTTGCAATCTGGTGGCATTTCATGATGCAAAAATAATAATTGTTCTCGTAAAATTTTTGTTAAGGCTGTGAGCTTTTTTAAGAAAATCTCTTCTTCCAAATCCACCCTGAGCCGAGCTAGGATATGAGAAAATCCAGAAATCACTGTATCAATGGTCACAAATGAAGGGATGTCACTTTTTTGGTTGTCTCGATACAATTCTACAAAAGAGTTAAACTGCCGTGAAGTAACCACAAAACCATGATTATTCAAAAACTCCAATTCAGCAGGAGAAAATTTGGCTTGCGCAAGCCCCTTAAATTGGGCAGAAGCCTGTTTTAGATTAGGGCTTACTTCAATTGGTTTATGTATGATTTCAGTTTGTGTAGGATCTTTGCGTGCACGCGCGCTGCTGATCCTAAAAGGCACATTACTGAGATCGTATGCATGAGAATCTGTTTCTTGCCAATCTTGTTGTGACCCAAAATCCATTAAGAAAAAGCAAATGGCAATGGTAGCAGTCAAAAGGACAGTCGCTGCATAGCGGATCCCTATTGCTATTCCTAATTTATGGTGTTTAGGTGGACTATGTATATGAGATACCGCAAGTTCAAAACGTGCCCAATCTTGTTCCTGAACCACGGGTCGAGAGATTCGTTGATACAGCGACTTAATGTGCTGCAAATCTCTAAGATAGGTTTGGCATCTGGGGCAAATATTCAAATGTGTTTCCACAAATGGTATTTGTGCGGGTTTCAGCTCGTTATCGCTATACGCAGAAAGCAATTTTTGATAACGTTGGCAGTTTATCATTTTTTTTCTTCCTAACTACGTTACTCCGCTCTCCCATTCGTCCTCGATCAGGCTATCTTCTTTGATCTGGCTAGCATGGGATGTTTCTTGTTGATATTCCAACGAGCTGCCTAATTGATTGCGAATGAAGTTTCGAGCATAAAATAGGCGGGACATAACAGTTCCAATGCGGCATTGAAGAATTTCAGCGATTTCTTTATAAGTATGTCCTTCGATGTCACTTAGTATCAAGACACTTCGTTGTTTTGGAGGCAGTGCCTGAATCAATTCTTGGAGACGATCGGCACTTTCCTGTTGTTCCAATACTCGATGGGGGGATTCTTCTGGTTGTCTTATGAAATGCATCAGCAAATATTCCTGCGCTTTTCTGATCCGCTCCTTTTTCTTGAGATGATTGATGGCCAAATTCATGGCAATTTTGGTCACCCAGCTTCCAAAGATTTGCGCATTTTTAAGGCCCGGCAAAGATTTATATGCTTTGATAAAGGTTTCTTGGAGCAAATCCCAACTATCTTCTTCATGGCGCACCATAAAATACAGAATGCGATATAATTTTTGGCGATAACGGTTCCAAAGTTTGGTAAACGCAGTTTGATCTCCTGCGCATGTTTGTTTCACCAGGAATACATCACTGTCTGTTTCGATAAGACTGGGATTGCTGGGCGAGGAATCGGAAAAACATTCGAAATGTGTATTCATAAAAATTCGCATTTCCTTCCCAGCCTAATGGTTATAGCTAGGGCAGCTAATGGTGATCTACCTATTGAGCAAGCCACTTTTAGGCTCTTTAGTAAAGACACACCAAGATTAAAATTATTCAATTTTTCTGGCATATCTAGGCTCAATTTCGCCGTAAAAATTGCGTCAACACTATATCTCCATATAAACCAGAAAATCGTATTTCTTTTTGCAGTTTGTATTGTAAAGCACACCATTGTTTTAAGTTTGGAGAAGGTGGTGCTACCGAACAATTTTGTACTTCTAAAAGCCAAAAATTATATTTTTGTGTACGCAGCAAATCTTTGGGCTCTAAATAAATAAGATGACGATATCTTTCATCTAATAAATTGCGTTCTGAACTTGCATAACTATAGCCTGGAATAAATTCTCGATCGCTCGGAGCTATATTTTCGTAGTAATACCAAAAAGGCTGTAATAAATAAAAAGGATTAAAACAAAGAACATCCTGATGTTGAATATTTTCGCTCACGTATGTGGCTACTTTTTGCCATGCCTGTTTTTCTTGGTTGTAATAAAGATGCAAAGAATAAAAATTTCCTAATAAAATCAAGAAGCTAACAAGTGCCAAAATCCACATCTTGCGGCAGGCCCATAGCATGATCCCAATCCAAGCTAAAGGCGCTAGAAATGCAAGATAGCGCGTTTGGAATACGTGGCCTTTCCACGGCAATAAAATGAACAATCCAACAGACCCTACGACCATCAGTGCAATATAAAGAAGAAATCCAGGAATGTCCCATTTTTTTTGAAAAATGGGACAAAGTAGAGCTAGAAATAAAAGAATGCCTAGATAGAGATGCAGTTCTTGCGCGGTTTCGCCCCAAATGCAATGTTGGGTCAAGAGCAAAGCGTTTTGCCAACCAAAACCTACTTGGCTAGAGTCTATAGTGCTAGGTAATAAGTGCACTTTGCTAGGGATGACCCATAATGCCCACGGCAGGTACAAGAGCATCATCAAAAAAATCACCATCAAAAAATAAGCACGAAGTTTGGGGCAAAGCAGCCAGAATAAGATGAAATGGATCACAAATAAAAACGCCAGATAGTAAAATGTATACATACCTACTAGTGTGAGGAGCCCATAAATAGCGATATATTTTCTAGGATGATTTTGCTGCAGCACTTGGACTAAGCACCACGTGCTGGCGATGGCCAGTAGGGACACTAGACTATAATGGCGAATTTCTTGAGATAATGAGATCATCCAACACGAGCTCAGATAGCAAAAGCTTCCGGCTCGAGCAGCCATACGGCTTGCCATTTGGCAAAGCAATAAATAGACAAAAATCAAGGTGCCAACATCAAAGCCCGCACTTAGCATGCGGCCTGCAATGACAGGATCATTGCCCTGCAAAACCATGAGCCAAAGTTTTAGAAGAGCATAATAAAATGGCGGATGTGCATCATTCTCTGCAATATCCGCTATAAAAGCGGGCCAAGGGCTAGCACTTCTCAAAAGGCTATAACTTTCATCTAGCCAAAGGGAATGATCGCAAAAGCTATACAATCGAAGAGACAACGCTAACGTGCTCAGTACAAGCAATTCCAACCAGGGTGCAACCTTCAGGCCATTGCTCACTTTTTTTCCTCCTGCTCCAATTTTTGCAATTCATCTTGCCAAATCGTGTCCCCTGTTAAAGCGTAAAATTTACGGCAAAGTTCAGCAGCTTGTTTGGTACTTTGCTGCTGTTGGATATGCAAAAGGTCTAACAATAGATTGCGTTCTATTTTATTTTGAATTTCTTGTTGACGAATATTTTCGTCAAGCTGCTTTTTTAGCTCAGCCAATTCAACTTCATAAGTTCTTATTTGATTGCGAGCAGTTGGCAGATATAAGAAAAATCGAGAAGAAAGCCATTTTAAATTTTTTTCAGCTTCGACATAAGCTTTGAGATTGATTTGTTCTTTGATAAGGTTGAGCATAGCTTGATGCCTCCAATCTCTGTATGCTTGCCAACCTAATAAAAGAATTGTAATCAAAATAAGCACTTGAGTCCATATAGAAGGATGGCGTTTTCCAATTTTAGGCAGCCTGATTTCTAAATTCCCGATGCTAAGCTGCTGGAGAGTTTGCAATTTTTGGCGAATGTCATCTCTACTGTCGTCCAATTCCAAAATTTTATAGTATACATCTGCCAGTTGTTCGCGATCTCCCATTTGTTCATAACACTGCGCTACTTGCTCATACTCAGAAACTACTTTCGCGGTATTGTTTTGGAAAAGGTAAATTCGAATCAGCTCATGCCGACATTCCAAAAGCCCTGTGTCCACTTCCAAAAGACGTTTGCAGACCAATTGCAGAGAATCAAATTGCTCTGGCCCATGTTTTTGCAATAAAGAAAGAAGGTCTAAGCCAATTTTTCGAACCATAGAACGGTTTTCTTGTTTATAGTATATCTCTAACATGCCTAATTTAGCTTCTTCTGCAATAGATCCACAATCTATTGCAAATTGATAATACTGCATTGCTTTGCTAAGATTGTCTCGTGCATAGTAGATATTCCCTAAGCGCGTGTAATATCGGGCTGCATCATCTTTACGTCTGGGCGATAGCGTATGTTTCATGAGCAGTTTTAGCAATTCTGGATGGTCTGGGCTGATGCTTTCTGCATCTTTGAGAATTTGATCTATGATTTCTTGATATGATTTAGCGGGCTGAGAAGGTTTAATCACCGGCTCTTTTGCCGGTACTTCAACTGGTTGAAATAGATTTTTTACAAATTGTGTTTTTTTGGGTAAAATTTCTGCTGGTCTGAGAGGATTTTCTGCTGCTGGCTCTTTGGCATTAGGATTAGCCGCTGCCTCTTTGGGAGCATCAGATGTCGAGTCTTTTCCAGCTTCCTTCCCAGGTTCAGAAGCTTCTTTTGGTTCTTTTGGTTCTTTTGCTATTCCACTACGTTTTGATTCTCGCCATCCTGTCTCTTCTTTAGAATCACGCTTAGACTCTTTATTGATATATTCTTTAGCTCGATTCATTAAGAAATCAGTGGTCTCATGAAGGATTTCTTTGAGTATCGCTACCAATAAAATAATAGCATGAAAATTAGAAAAACGGGCTAAAGCAGGGATTTTGAGCCAACGATCCAAGCGAAGTGTTGGGGAGATAGCTTGCTGCATTTCTGTTAATTTTTCAGCATTCCAAGTGACTTCTGTTTTTCCAAGTTCCATCCAAGTGACTAAGTGCGGCATAAAGCTTATGAAATCTTCCCAATTTGCTTCTTGCAAAAATAAGAGCATATCTTCAGGACTTGGTAAACGATGCAAAACTTCGGATGGAAGCGGAGGAAAAATCGAAGAGTCTTGATACTGAATCTGTAAAATTTCTGGGTGTAAGAGCTCTTTGAGAATTTGGATGATT